>JAQXTC010000203.1 GCA_029219285.1 Clostridiaceae bacterium | reverse complement strand
GTTATAATTTCAGGATTATTACCTGAAGCTTCATACATTAAAATAGAAGAAAAACCTATTGCTGTTCCAAGTTCTAAAATTCTTACTGGTTTCTTCATACTTACCATAAATTCTAAGAATTTAGCTGTTTCAGGTTGAACTACAGGTACTCCATTTTCTCTTGCGAATTTTTCAATTTCCTCTAAAGTACCTTTTCTTTCAGGAATAAGTTTTCTTATATATTCCTCCATATAATCGTAAGTAATACCGCTCATTGCTTCCTCCAAATTATTATTTTTTAGCCTTAGCTTCTTCTTCCAGTTGAACTTTTCTATGTTCTTCATAGGTAGTACTGAAATGATGTTTACCACCTTGATCGTAAAGACGCATAAAATATAAATAATCTGTATCAGTAGGTGCTAAACAAGCTTTTATAGAAGCATATCCTGGTGATGCAATTGCACCAACTGGTAGTCCTTTGTTTTTATATGTATTATAAGGCGAATCCACCTTAATATCATTGTTACTTAAAACTGTATTATCTTTATCATATCCAATAATATAGTTTACTGTTGAGCAGAACTCTAAAGCCATGTCTTTTTTCAATCTATTATTTATAACTGATGCAATTAAAGGTCTTTCTTCATTTAAATAACCTTCTCTTTCTACTAATGATGCTTTAATAACTAATTCTTCAATCTCATCATTATTTAAAGTAGTGCCAGTTTCTTTTTCAGCTTTATCTAAAGCTTTTTCAAATTCTTTAATCATCATTTTTATTGCATCTTCAGGTTTTGTATCCTCTGTAAAGAAGTATGTATCTGGATAAAGATAACCCTCTAAATTATATTTTTTCTTAGAGTTACTTTTCACATAATCCGGTAAAGGATAATTATTTATTGCATCAAGAAATTCATCCTTAGTAAATAATTCTTTTTCGGCAAACCTATCAGCTATCTGATTAATGGTAAACCCTTCTGGAATTGTAACTTCAATAGCATTTCCAGAGCTACTTTCTTGTTGAATTGTTTTTATGAATTCTTCTAATGATATATCGCTATTAATTTCATATGTACCTGGTAACAACTGAATATTATACTTATTTACCTTAACATTAAGTTTTACCAAAAACTTATTTTTTAAAACTCCATTTTCATCTAGTTCATCAAGTAAAGTATTAAATGCTTCACCTTCTGTAACCTTAAATGTTATGTTACTATCATTAGTTTTAAAAGGACTATTTACTACATTTTTATAATATAGCAATCCGAAAATTAACAATGATACTAGTATTGCTACAGTATATGTTATTCTTCTTCTTTTCATCATAACTCCTTTAGTAACCATAAAAACCCCCTATATACAAAAGTAAATAGCCAAAGCATTGGCTATTCACTTAATTATAATACTATTTTTAAGTTCAATAAAGGTAATTTATTGTTCATTTAAGAATTAAAGCCTATTTTTTGTTTCTGCTTATTAATTTCTTTCTTTCACCGCTATTTAGAACTTTCTTTCTCATTCTTATATTTTTAGGTGTTACTTCAACTAATTCATCACCATTAATAAATTCTAATGAGTTTTCAAGTGACATTATTACTGGTGGAACTAGCTTAACAGCTTCATCAGCACCTGATGATCTTGTATTAGTAAGTTTCTTACCTTTACATACATTGATATCAATATCTTCAGATCTGCTAGCAACACCAACTATCATACCTTCGTATACAGTTGTACCAGCACCTATAAATAATGAACCTCTTTCTTGAGCATTGAATAGTCCGTAAGCAATAGCATCTCCAGCTTCAAATGAAACTATTGATCCTCTTGTTCTAGTTGGGATATCACCCTTGTATGGTCCATAACTATCAAATACATGGTTCATTATACCATTACCTTTTGTATCAGTCATGAATTCATTTCTAAATCCTATTAATCCTCTAGCAGGAATCTTAAATTCAAGTCTTGAGTAACCATTAACTGCAGATGTCATATTAACCATTTCTGCTTTTCTTGGTCCAAGCTTTTCCATAACAGGTCCCATAAATTCTTCTGGAACGTCAATAGTTAAGTATTCCATTGGCTCTAACTTCTTACCATTTTCTTCTTTATATATAACATTAGCTTTTGAAACTTGGAATTCATATCCTTCTCTTCTCATAGTTTCAATTAATATTGATAAGTGAAGTTCTCCTCTACCAGAAACTTCGTAGCAATCTGGAGTTATTTCTTTAACTCTTAAACTTACGTTAGTTTCAAGTTCCTTCATTAATCTATCTCTTAAATGTCTTGAAGTTACAAACTCACCTTCTTGACCAGCTAGTGGTGAATCATTAACCATGAAGTTCATGCTTAATGTTGGTTCATCTATATGTACGAATGGTAGTGCTTCTGGTTCATTTGAATCAGCTATTGTGTTACCGATATTAGCATCAGTTACACCACTTAATGCAACTATATCACCCATAGAAGCTTCTTCTGTTTCTTCTCTCTTTAATCCATTGTAAGTGAAAAGGTTAGTTACTTTATAGTTCTTCTTTTCACCTTCATGATTAATTAATGTTACAGTTTGGTTCTTCTTAACTTTACCTCTGTGTATCTTACCAATTGCTATTTTACCAACGAAAGCATTTGAATCTAATGTTGTTACTAGCATTTGTAATGGTGCATCAATATATCCTTTTGGACATTCAACATGCTTTATTATTGTTTCAAATAATGGTTGCATGTTATCATTTGTATCTTCTACATTGTATTTTGCTATACCATCTCTTGCTGAAGCGTAGATAATTGGGAAGTCTAATTGTTCATCATTAGCTCCTAATTCGATAAATAGTTCGAATACTTCGTCTATAACTTCTGCTGGTCTAGCATCTGGCTTATCAATTTTATTTATAACTACAATTGGTTTTAATCCTAGTTCTAGTGCCTTCTTTAAAACGAATTTAGTTTGAGGCATTGGTCCTTCGTATGAATCTACTACAAGTAGAACTGAATCAACCATCTTAAGTACACGTTCAACTTCTCCACCGAAATCTGCGTGTCCTGGAGTATCAACTATATTAATTTTTACTCCATTATGCATTACTGCTGTATTCTTCGAAAGGATTGTAATTCCTCTTTCCTTTTCTAGATCGTTAGAATCCATTACTCTTTCTTGCACTTTTTCATTGCTTCTAAAGATATTACTTTGTTTTAAAAGAGCATCAACTAATGTAGTCTTACCATGGTCAACGTGAGCTATAATAGCAATGTTTCTAATATCTTCTCTCTTAACTAATTCCATGTCTACCTCCACTTTCGGTTTTTATTTATGTAAACCTATAAATATTTTTTTCCAAAAGAAAATTGGATACAATTTGTACCCAATTTTCACACACTTTTTATTTTAATCTCAAAACTGCAAAAAGTCAATATATTAAATTTCCATTATAATTGGTAATATCATTGGTCTTCTCTTAGTTTTTTCATATAAGAATTCTCTTAATTCATCTCTCATATTAGATTTTAACGTAGCCCAGTCCGTTATATTCTTTTCTTCACATTCTGATAATACATTCTTAACTATATCTCTTGCTTCATCCATAAGTCCTTCAGACTCTCTTACATAAACAAATCCTCTAGAAATTATATCTGGACCTGCAATTACTGCTCCTGAATCTTTTTCGATTGTTACAACAACAGTTAAGATACCATCTTGCGATAAATGTTTTCTATCTCTAAGAACTATATGACCTACATCTCCAACACCTAATCCATCAACAAAGACTTGACCGTTTGTTACACTACCAGTTTTCTTTATATAATTTCTTGTTACTTCTATAACATCTCCATTTTCACAAAGTAAGAAGTTTCTATGTGGTAATCCTAATTTACAAGCTAATTCAGCATGTTGTTTTAAATGTCTATATTCACCATGGACAGGTATGAAGAACTTTGGTTTCACTAATGAATGCATTAATTTTAATTCTTCTTGACACGCATGACCAGAAACGTGAACATCTGCAAGTGCTTCATATATTACATCAGCACCCTTTTTAAATAGTTGATTTATTACTCTTGAAATAAACTTTTCATTTCCTGGTATTGGTGATGCTGAAATGATTACTGTATCACCCTCAACTAAATTAATTTTTCTGTGTTCTGATGCAGCTATTCTAGCAAGAGCTGACATTGGTTCACCTT
>JAQXTC010000202.1 GCA_029219285.1 Clostridiaceae bacterium | reverse complement strand
AAAAAGAAATATTATTGGTTTTGCTATACAGAATACACAAATTGTATTTTACAGTTTTTTAATCTTGAAAATGAAAAGATAGAATGTGTTTTGGATAATAACCCCAAATTAAGTGGGCTTCAATTATATGATGGCGTTAAGGTTTCAACACCGGAGGCAGAATTAATACCATATAAAGAGAATGCTATAATTTTTGTTTCTTCTCGTTTTTCAAATGAGATTATCAAACAATTACAATCATTAGGTTATGTAGTTGGACAAAATATAGTAGAGGTCTCTACTGTTCAGGATAGGGTTAGAGAAGTACAAAATGAGTTCGATAGTATTTGTAGCAATTACAGTAGAATGGAATTAAAGGAATTGCAACAGACAGAACTAGAAATATTAAAAGTTTTTCGGGATTTTTGTGATATGAATAATCTTAAGTATTATCTTTCAGGAGGGACACTGATAGGAGCAATAAGACATAAAGGTTTCATTCCATGGGATGATGATGTAGATGTGTACATGCCAGTTGAAGATTACAAGATATTTATGGAAAAGTTCCCTAGAGGCGGTAGATATGAAGTATTAAGTTGGAAAACTAATGATGAATACGTATTTCCATTTATAAAACTTGTTGATAATGATACTATTATGCAACATTGTGGATTTCCAGTTAGATTTATGTTAGGTGTATATATTGATATATTTCCAATTTCATTATACCCAGAAAGTGAGGATGAAATAAGACAACAATATAAAATTGTCCAAGATTGTGATTCGAATTTGGCTCTATATTATTCATTTAGAGATATTTTAAGCTATAAAATGAAAGATAATAGAGATAGTCTATTAGAAAAAAAATTTAATGCGTATAAACAATTTAGTAATCCTAAACGAGTTGGAACAGTGACAAAGTTAATAGCTGATTTATGGACATGCAAAAAAGAAGATTTTGAAAAAAGTATTGATGCTGAATTCGAGAATGAAGTGTTTAAGATACCTGTTGGATATGATGAATATTTAAGGACTAGGTATAATGATTACATGAAAATTCCACCTGAAAAAGATAGACAAGCACATTGCTTTAATGCCTATAAGAAAAACTTAATAAAGTATGTTGATAACTTGAAAATCGGATATACGGCAGGTGTGTTTGATTTGTTTCATATAGGACATTTGAATTTGTTAAGAAATGCTAAAGGTATGTGTGACAGGCTGATAGTAGGCGTTACTACTGATGAATTAGTATCTTATAAGGGGAAGAAGCCAGTAATACCTTTCTGCGACAGAATTGAGATTATAAGAAACTTAAAATGTGTAGATGCAGTTGTTGCACAGGATAATATGGATAAGTTATCAATGTGTAAAAAAATTGGGGCTAGTATGATGTTTGTAGGAGATGACTGGTATCAGACAGATAAATGGAATGAGTATGAAAAAAAATTTCAAGAAGCAGGTATTAAAATAATATATTTTCCTAGGACTAAGGGGGTTTCTTCAACACAGATAAGTTATGCATTAAATTCGTTATATGAGATTCGTGAAAAGGAAAGATATAAGATTTCATTTCTAGTTACAAGCGTAGGGGAAGCATGCAATTTAAAATGCAGAGATTGTGGAGCATTAGCTCCATATGCCGATCAAAAACATATGAGAAGAAATATCAAAGACATAAAAAGAGATTTTGAATTGTTATTTAATGCTGGAATAGAAATAGAAAGACTTCAGATACAAGGTGGGGAACCATTTTTATACTCAGAATTAGATAATTTAATTAAATGGCTGTATTCTCAGAATAAGATAGATAAGATAGTAGTAGCTACAAATGGAACAATTATTCCTAATACTGATTTGTTGGAAGTACTTAAAGATTGTAATGTAGAAGTAAGAGTTAGTAATTATAATGTTTCAAGTATAAAAGATACATCAAAAACAACATATGAAATATGTAAAAACTTTGGTATCGATACTTGGTATTATGAGTTTACATCAGGTCAATCAAAATGGTACGACAAAGGTGGGCCTTATATGAAATATGATATGGATAAAATGGCTGCAAAAATTAGATTTGAGAATTGTAAAAATAATGGTTGTTTGACGTTAGCTGATTCACGATTAGTTTATTGTACTAGGGCAATAAATGCTATAGATGTTCTAAAATTTCAACCGTTTGATGGGGATGAACTTAGAGTTACTGATAGTGCCGATTTACTTGAAAAGATTAAAGAGTATATAGAAAATAAGCATTATATGAAGGCTTGTATGTATTGCTATGGATGCGATGAAAATAAAATGATTGAACCTGCTCAACAATTAAAATTAGGGGAGTACAATAATGCAGATAGATAGAGAGTATTGTAGTAGTTCATATTTAATGTATAGAACTATAGCGAATCATGATAAATGTTTTAGTTTAAAGTATAAGCCTAATTTATTTAAGCAGAATTTCATAAGTGAGCCTGTTAATAATAGTATGGACCTAGGACGTTTGCTAAAAAGTTATGTGGAAAATGCAGCTGCTGACGGCAAAGCAGCATTAATGCTAAGTGGTGGAATTGATTCTGCGATTTTGGCTAGTTATATGCCTAAAGGTTCTGTGGCGTATACATTGCAGTGTATTGTGCCAGGTATAGAAGTTATAGATGAAACTATAAAAGCAGCACAGTACGCTAAGAAATATGGATTACAACATAGGATAATAAAAGTATATTGGGAAGATTTCCAAAAAGAGATGAATAAATTAATGTTACATAAGGGTGCTCCAATTCATTCGATAGAAGTGCAAATTTATAAGGCTGCAAAACAAGCGAAAACAGACGGTTTTAATAAATTGATTTTTGGAGACTCTGCAGATTTAAAATATGGTGGACTTACTAGTTTATTATCAAAAGATTGGACATTCGGTGAATTCACTGACAGGTATCCATATGTTATTCCATATAAAGTTTTAAAAAATTTCAAAATTGATTTACAGCCATTTAAGACATGTGAGGAAAATGGGTATATAGATACCTTTAAATTTATGAGGACATTTTTCTATAATGAGGCAATGGGGTCATATCACAATGCATGCGAAGTGGCAGATATAAAATGTATTACTCCTTATGCATACACACAATTAAATAAGCCACTTGATTTATTAAAGATACGTTCTGGATGTGGGAAATATATAATACGAGAATTATTTAATGAAAGATATCCAGGTTTTGATATACCAAAGAAAACACCAATGCCTAGACCGATGAATGAGTGGCTAAAGGATTGGGAAGGACCTGTTAGAAGAGAATTCTGGCCGCATTGTACTGATAAAATGAGTGGAGATCAGAAGTGGTTGGTATACTGCTTGGAAAGATGGCTTGAGTACTTAGATAAAATAGATTGTTAAGGGGATATAGTATGGGATTAAGGTTTTGTGCATCTGGAGATTTAATGCTTATTGATAGGTTTCCAGAAAATTACGATTATAAAAGTATTTCATGTGCTTTGGAAAAAGTTGATGTTAAAATTACAAATTTAGAAAGTGTTATATCTGATGGAAAATGCTTTGCATCAGCTTTTTGTGGAGGACAATGGATAACTATAGAACCCGATAAATTAGATGAAATACAAAAGTATGGTTTTAATTTATATTCATGTGCTAATAATCATAGTATGGATTTTTCATATGAGGGTGTGTTATCTACTAAACGGGAACTAGAAAAGAATAAGCTATTATATGCAGGTATAGGTACTGATTTAGATGAGGCATCAAAGCCAGTATTATTTAAGAAAGCTAATAAAGATTCTATCGTTGCTTTTATTTCTGTTACAACAACTTTTATTGATGCTGCACGTGCTGGAGGTAAAAGGGGGGATATGCCAGGTCGTCCAGGAGTGAATTGCCTGAGAATTAAAACAGTATATAACGTAAATGAACAGCATTTTAATGCTTTAAAGGAAATTGCCGCCGCTACATATATTAATGGAGAAAGAGATAATGCAAGGAAAATAGGATCTTTACCACCCGAAGCAGAAAATTGTTTTAACTTTGGAGGTATATTTTTTCAACAATCAGAATGTGAAAATAAGTTTACATATTGTGATGAGCGAGATTTAGTAAGAATACAAAATGAAATAAAGAAAGCTAAAAGGTTGGCAGATTATGTTGTTATATCGGTACATTCACACCAAATTAAGAGGAATAAGTATTTTGAACCTGACTACTTTTTAGAAGAATTCTCTCATAAGTGTATTGATGCAGGAGCAAGTGCAATTATTGGGGGAGGAACTCATCAATTAAAGCCTATAGAAATTTATAAGGATAAACCAATATTTTACTCACTAGGTAATTTTGTTTTCCAACTTCATAAGATAAAAACATTACCAGATGATTTTTGGGATAAATATAATTATCCTAAGGAATTATCAGTTATTGAAGCAATAAATATTAGAAATAAGAACGGTACAATAGGATTAGAAAGAGATGAATTAAATTACTTATCCGTAATTCCTTTCTTTGAATACAATGATGATAAAGTTTGTAATTTGTACTTAGTGCCTTTAGAACTGGGATTTGATTGTGGAAATGAGTTCAAAGGATTACCAACTATAGCAAGTAAAGAAAAGGCACAATTTATTACAAATTATTTAAATAAAATATCTGCGGATTATGGTACAAAATTTGTATACGAGAATAGAAAAATAAGTGTTATGTGGTAATGTACTGTGTGTTTTGAAATTGAATAGGTTTTATAGTATTTGTAATGGGGATGGTTATATGAATTTTGAGTATATCGTGGTACAGGCGGGAGGAAAAGGAACTCGTATGGAATATTTAACATTAAATAAACCTAAAGCTTTAGTTCCAATAAATAAACTGCCAATGATATTTCATTTATTTAAAAAGTATCCAAATAAAAAATTTATTATTATAGGGGATTATAAGTTTGATGTGTTAAAAAAATATCTGGAGGTTTTTGCAGAAGTTCAATATTTGTTAGTTGATGCAAGAATGCAATCAGGAACATGTTCTGGAATTCAAGAAGCGATGAAATACATTCCCGATAATAAGGCATTTATGTTGATTTGGTCAGATTTAGTTTTATCACATGATTTTCATATAGAGCTTGATGAAAAAAATTATGTTGGATTGTCAAATAATTTTAGATGTAGATGGAGATATGAGAATAATACATTTGAAGAAATACCATCAATAAAAACAGGGGTATCTGGCATGTTTATTTTTAAGAATAAATCAATAATAAGTGATGTGCCAATTTCTGGCGAGTTTGTGAAATGGTTAAAAAATAAAGATATTAAATTTACTCCCATTTCATTAGTAGGGTCAACAGAATATGGTACTCTTGATAAGTATAAAGAAATTAAGGGTGATAAATGTAGACCGTTTAATAGAATTATTATGAAGCATGGACATTTGATTAAAGAAGGAATAGATAATCAAGGACAAGCTTTGGCAGTTAGAGAAAGACAATGGTATAAAAAAGTTAAGGAACTTAACTTTAAAGATATACCTGAAATATACTCTTATGAACCACTTGATATGGAAAGAATTAATGGAACAAACATTTATGAGAGTAATCTTAGTTTTGAGGAAAAGAAAATTGTCATTAATAAGATTGTTAAATCTTTAGAAAGATTACATAACCTAAACTCTCAAAGTGTTGATTATTTTAGTATAAATGAAACATATATTAATAAGACATTTGATAGACTTAGCAAAGTTAGGGACTTGATTCCATTTGCCAATGATAGATACATTATGATAAATGGAAAGAAGTGCAGGAATATATATTATTATAGAGAACAGCTAGAAAAAATGTTTGATCAGTATAGAGTTGATAAGTTCAAGCTTATTCATGGCGATTGCACTTTCTCAAATATAATGTTAACACAAGATTTACAGCCTAAGTTTATTGATCCAAGAGGATATTTTGGATTTTGTGAATTAGTTGGTGATGAAGCTTATGATTGGGCTAAATTATATTATTCAATAAAGGGTAATTATGATCAGTTTAATTTGAAAAAATTTAGATTGAAAATAAATAAGGATGATATTGAGATAAAAATAGATTCAAATAATTGGGAGTGTATTGAAGAATATTTTCTAGAGTTAATTAGTGACAAGATTGATAAGAAATACATAAAGCTTCTTCATTCTATTATATGGCTTTCACTTACAACTTATGCTTGGGAAGATTACGATTCAATTTGTGGTGCATTTTATAATGGATTGTATTATTTAGAAGATGTTCTTGAATAATGTTGGCTTAATAAAATATCGATAAAATTAGGATTATGGAGAGAGGCGTAAATGGATAGCATAGAGAAAGAATTGCAAAATAATATTAGGATGGCTGAACAAGGAAGAAAAATTTGGCTTAATTTGAATGAAAAGTATAAGTTTTCACGAAATGATTATGTTGTATTAATACCTTCATTGGATGAAATATGTAATTATTATGCCATATATTATCTGGATGAATTTTCAAAACTAAGAAAGGCAGAAAGAATATTTATCTTAACATATGATGAAAATGTGATAAAGGAAATCGAGACTAAAATGAAAAGTAAAAATAAAGATGGAATAAAAGATGAAGATGAATGCGAAAGAGAAGTTATTTATAAAGTTGTTGATTTTTCTAGAGAATCAGCGGTATGTTTGATGAAATTA
>JAQXTC010000201.1 GCA_029219285.1 Clostridiaceae bacterium | reverse complement strand
TACAGCATTATTGTGTTTTGTATTATATATGTTTTATATAAAGAGACCTACAATTGTTTATAGCCAAGAAACTGAAATTAATTTAGCATGTAATTTAATTTATCGAAGAAATTGGTCTATTATTTGGGCTGCTTGTGCTTTCTTATCGAGTCTACCTAATATAGGATTTCTTTTAAATGAGACAGTTGGAGTAATAACTATAATTATAGGAACAATATTAATTCCGGTAATTATTTTAGAGAGAGTTGGAAAAATTAAAGAGACTCAAAATAAGTTATTAGAGGCTATTAATGATGAAATATATGTAGATGATGATGAATACTGGAAAGGTCTTTGTTATAACAATCCTAATGATAGCAGGTTTATGGTTGAAAAGAGAGTAGGTATTGGTACAACTATTAATCTCGCACATCCAGCAGGAAAGGTATTTATGGGTGTAACAATAGCCATTCTTTCAGTAGTAATTATATCCGTACTTATTATGGAATTTAAATTAATGAATGTAAACTTTAGTTTAAATATAGATAATAATAGAGTTAGTATAGAATCATCTATGTATGAAATAGAGTTTGATAAAGATGATATTAAAGAAATATCTTTGTTAGATGAAATGCCACATACTTCAAGAAAAAATGGAGTAAATGATAGTGAAATTGCTTTAGGAAATTATAATGTTGAAGGTTATGGAAAAAGCAGGCTATATATTAAGAAGAATGTAAATAAAATTGTTGTTATAAAATTAAAAGATGAATATATATTTATAACTGGCGATAGTGAAGATGATGCTCAAAGATATTATGATGAATTAACAAACATACAAATAAAAGAATAAATGGAATAATACTCTAAAGTTACAATATACGAGCATATATGATATAATTACCTTTGTAATAAAGTTTTTACAAAAGGGGAGGAAAACTATGATTAATTTAGTTGATGTATCATATGTGGCTGAAGATGGCGTTAAGATATTAGATGGCATAAATTTAAAAATAGATAATTCGAAGTTTGTAGTTATTACTGGACCTAATGGTGGAGGTAAATCTACTTTGGCAAAGGTAATTACAGGCATTTTGAAGCCAACATCAGGAAAAATTATATTTAATGATGTTGATATAACTAATATGAACATAACAGAACGTGCAAAATTAGGTATAACTTTTGCCTTTCAACAACCTGTTAGATTTAAGGGAATAACTGTAAGAGATTTAATAGGACTAGCAACAAGAAGAGATACAAGTGATGAAGAAATATATAGTTATTTAAATGAAGTGGGATTAAATGGAAAAGATTATATTGATAGAGAAGTAAATTCAAGTCTTTCTGGTGGAGAAATGAAAAGAATTGAAATAGCAATATCAATGGCAAAGGAGACAAGCCTTTACATATTTGATGAACCAGAAGCGGGAATAGATATATGGAGTTTTAAGAATTTAATATCTGTATTTACTAAAATGAGAAAAGACACTGAGAAATCTATGATTGTTATATCCCATCAAGAAAGAATTATGGATATAGCAGATGAAATAGTAGTCTTAGGTGATGGTAAAGTAGTGTCTCATGAAAGAAGAGAAGATATTCTTCCATGTTTATTGAATAAAGCTGATAGACCATGTTGTAAGGCTTGGGAGGAAAGATAGTTATGGAAAAGGAAACAAAAAGCTTAATATCAATAGTATCAGATTTCGATATAACTCAAAACGGAGCATATAATATTCGTGAAAATGGTGAATGTGCAGCAAGACATACTACTGAACATATAGATATTGTTCCTAAGAAAGATAAGAGTGGAATTGATATAATAATTAAACCAGGAACAAAAGGTGAAAAGGTATATATTCCAGCATTGGTAACTCATGAAAATGTTGAAGACTTAGTTTATAATGATTTTTACATTGGAGAAGATGCTGATGTTATAATTTCTGCTGGATGTGGAATTCATAATGATGGATGTGGTACATCAAAGCATAATGGAGTACATAGATTTTTTGTTGGCAAGAATGCTCATGTAGTTTATGAAGAAAAACATGTAGGAACAGGAACTGGTTATGGTAAGAGAATAATAAATCCTCAAACCGTAGCTGAAATAGATGAAAATGGTTATTTGGAAATGGATACAGTACAAATTGGCGGTGTTGATTCAACTAAACGTGAATGTAGTGCTGTTTTAAAAGATAATGCGAAATTAGTGGTAAAAGAAAAGATAATGACAGATGGAGAACAATTTGCAGAGACTAATTTTCTAGTAGATTTAAATGGGGAAGACTCATCTGTTAATCTTGTTTCAAGATCAGTTGCTAAGGGAAATTCTAAGCAAAGGTTTGTTTCTATAATTAATGGTAATACAAAATGTATAGGGCATTCTGAATGCGATTCTATAGTTATGGATAATGCAAAGGTTACTGCCAAACCAGAACTTACAGCTAATTCAATAGATGCGTCTCTTATTCATGAAGCAGCAATAGGTAAAATTGCTGGTGAACAAATAATAAAGCTTATGACTTTAGGACTTACAGAAGAAGAGGCAGAAGCAAGAATTGTACAAGGATTTATGGAATAATTACAGTACGAAAAGAAGCCTTCATTTCAAGCTTAGCTTGAAGTGAAGGCTTCTTTTTTATAACTTAATGTATGTGTGACATGTGATATAATTACAATATTGTATACATATTTAATTTTAGGGGGGATTAGGTGGTTTTAAGGGATATTTTAATAATAGATGATGATAATGATTTAGCTATGATAGCTAGTGATACTTTGGAGGACTATGGTTATATAGTTGATATAGCAGGAAGTGTTAATGAGGCTTATGCACTATTGGCTAATATTAATTATAAGTTGATAATTCTTGATATTAATTTACCAGATAAAATTGGTTTTGAATTTTGTAAAGAAATACGGAAAGAAAGCACTATTCCAATAATATTTATTAGTGCAAGAACTAGTGATACTGATAAGGTAACAGGGCTTGATATTGGGGGCGATGATTATCTACCTAAACCATATTCATTAGCAGAACTATTGTCCAGAGTAAAAGCTAATATGAGAAGAGCTTATGGATTCACTAAAAGCGAAATATTTAATTTTGGTGATGTTGAAGTTGATTTAAATACACGTATTGTAAAGAAAAATAATGATTTATTAAATCTTTCAATAAGGGAATTTGATCTTTTAAAGTATTTAATTCAACATAAAAATACTCCATTAAAAAAGGAAACAATATTTTCAGAAGTATGGGGAATGTTTAATGATGCAGAAATATCCAGTTTAGCAGTTCACATACGATGGCTTCGTGAAAAGTTAGAAAATGATCCTTCTAAGCCTGAATATATTAAAACAGTATGGGGAGTAGGGTATATTTTTGAGGTGGAATAATGAAAAAGAAGATTATAAGCATAGTGAGTTTTTTCTGTATATGTATTACATGTATTTATATTGGTGAAAGTTATGTTAATAAAGAAAAACTTGAAAGCAAAAAAAGAGATATTATAGTAGAACTTAACGAAATTCAGATATTATTTGAAAATGAAGAAATAACTAAAGAAGAGATGAATATAAGGATTAGGGATGTTCAAGAAAATCTAAGAAAGATTGATATTAAGGAAGATAATAGTTTAAGGGAAATATACATTTTTTCTTTAATATTTATGGTTATTATTTTTAGCTATATTTATTTTAGAATTATTAGGCCTTTTGAAAAGCTTGAAGATTTTTCCTTAGAAATATCAAAAGGAAATTTTGATTCACCTCTTTATATTGAAAGGGAAAATATATTTGGAGAATTTACCTGGGCATTTGATATTATGAGAAATGAAATTAAGTACTTAAGGGAAAGTGAACAAAGAGCTATTGAAAATAATAAGACAGTAATAGCAACTATTTCTCATGATATAAAAACACCTATAGCTTCTATAAGAGCATATGCTGAAGGTTTAAAAGAAAATATGGATAAAAGTTATGAGAGAAAACAAAGATATTTAAGTGTCATAATGCGAAAGTGTGATGAAGTAACAAAACTTACAAATGATTTATTTCTTCATTCTTTATCTGACTTGGAAAAGTTAAAGATTCAAACAGAAGAGTATGAGTCAGAAGAAATTATAAATGAAGTAATTAAAAATATATCAAGTATTAAATGTAAGATACAAATTAATGGAGAGATTCCTAAGTGTAATATATCAGTTGACAAAAAGAGACTTATGCAGGTATTTGAGAATATTATTAATAATAGTTTGAAATATGCTTATAAAGATATTATAGATATTAACTTTGATAGAGAAGAACAATATTTAATTTGCATAATTGATGATTATGGACCAGGAATAAATGATGAAGATATACCTTTTATATTTGATAAATTTTATAGAGGAAAAGGAGTTAAAGACAAGCCAGGGGCAGGTCTTGGGCTATATATAGTTAAGTACATAATGAATAAAATGAATGGCTATGTAGAACTTAGTAACAGAATAGATGGATTAAGAGTAATATTAAAGATCAAAATCTCTTAAAGATTTCTTAATAATTTTAGATGTAACATAAAAACATAAAGGAGAAAAGAGGGAGTTAATTTATGGATAAAGTATTACTTAAAGCTAAAGATTTATGTAAAAGTTATGCAAGCGATGGATTACAGACACATGTACTTAATCATGTGGACCTAGAAATTATTGAAGAAGATTTTACTGTTATTATGGGAAGCTCTGGATCAGGAAAATCAACATTACTATATTGTCTAAGTGGCATGGATAATGTCACATCTGGAGAAGTTTATTATAAAGATAAGAAAGTTAACAAAATGAAAAGTAAAGAGTTATCAGCTCTTAGAAGAGAGGATTTTGGTTTTGTATTTCAACAAAGTAACTTAGTTTCCAATTTATCTTTATTTGAAAATGTAGCGGTTCCAGGATATTTGTGCAAAGGTAAAACTATTAAAGATATTAATAAAAGAGCAGATGACTTATTAAAAAAAGTTGGTATTTTTGAAGTAAAAAAACATTTGCCTAGTCAGGTCTCTGGTGGACAAATGCAAAGAGCAAGTATTGCTAGGTCACTAATTAGTTCACCATCAATAATATTTGCTGATGAACCAACTGGTGCATTAAATTCAAAATCTGGACATGAAGTTTTAGATCTATTAACTGAAGAAAATAGAAAAGGACAAACCATTTTAATGGTAACTCATGATGTTAAAGCAGCAGTAAGAGCTAACAGAATTCTTTATATTGAAGATGGTAGAATTATTGGGGAATTAAATTTAAAACCTTATAAGGAAGAAGATAAGAAGTCTAGAGAAACACAAGTTATTTCATGGCTTGCTAGTAAGGGGTGGTAGAAAATGGCTATTTGGTCAATGATATCATCTAATATGAGAAAGAAAAAAGGAAACTTTATTGGTGTATTTATATTAAGTTTAATAATTGCAATTACAGTTTCAAGTATAGTTAGTGCTTATCTTTGTGGTAAGGAGAGATATGCTATTGCTTCAAAAGAATCTAATGCACCAGATATAATGAATTATGTATCTGAAGCGGATTATGATAGTAATATAGCTGAAAAGCTTAAAAAAGAGGATGAGGTAAAAGATGTTGAAAATATAAAGACATTGGTTTATGGAAATGGCCTGAAATTTGGCGAAAAAGAACTTGGAAGTTCAATTTATCTTTATGAATATGAGCCAGATATATTTAGTTTTCAATTGGAAAATGGAAATAGAATGAATTTACCTAAAAAAGGTGAAATATATATGCCTAAAGCCATAGGTGATACTTATAATTGCAAAATAGGAGATAAAATAGAATTTACATCTGAAAATAAGAATTATACCTTTACTATTAGCGATTTTTTTGAAGATACGGTACTAGGTTCTAGTATGATTGGTATGAAAAGAGTATATATAAATTCAGAAGATTTTAATGATTTATATACTACTAATTCAAAAGATTTTAAGCATGTTTATACACTATTTACAATGTTAGAGGATGATGCTAAGAAAGACAGTGAAGTCATTAGAAATATTAATGCTAATACAGGAGTTCAAAAGTATGGTGATACATGTGCAGTAATAAGTAGTTTTGAAAACTATACCTTTTTAATGCCTAATATAATTTCGGCAGCACTTATAGGCTTTGCAGTATTATTATTTATAATTTTAATTATAGTGTTGGCACAGTCAATTAGTGCTTCAATAGAAACAGAGTATAAAAATTATGGCATATTAAAAGCTATGGGATTTAGTAGTATTCAATTAAGGTCAATAATATTATTTGAATATATTTTATCTTCCATAATTGGAATGATAATTGGAACAATATGTGGAGAGTTTCTAATCAGGACTGTTGGTGAGTTAGTGCTTGATGGTACAGGACTATTTTGGCTTGGTACTATGAGATTTAAAGAATGTAGTACTATTTTTATAGGAATACTTTTATTTATGAGCTTATTTATAGTTTTTATAACTAGAAAAGTAGTTAAGATATCTCCAGTTAGAGCAATTGCCTTTGGAAATGCACCAGTATATTTTTCTAGCAGAATAGATTTCTTAGTTGGTTCATTAAAAAAGATGCCATTATCAATTCAATTAGGTTTTAAACAAGTTATAACTCATATCAAACAGAGTAGTGTGTTGATAATTATCATTGCTATATTATCCTTCTTTACCGTTTCTATGTATTCATTGGGTTCAATGCTTGATAGTGATATGATAGAAAAGACATTTAATGTTGGTAAGAGTGATATTTCTATATACTATGATGATGAAAAGAAATCAGAAATAGATTTAATTAAAGATAAAATTGAAAAGTATTCACATATTACTTTGCAGTACAAGCAGATTAATTGTTATAAAACAGTAGACAATGCTAACTTACAGATAAGAGTAGCAGACGTTAATTATGTTGATATGGAAGAACCTAAAGAAGGTAGAAATCCTAAGTATGATAATGAAGTGTTAACAACACCAATAATGTCTGAAGAATTAGGAAAAGGTGTTGGTGATACTGTAGAAGTAGAAGATAATAAGGGCAATAAAGCGGAGTATATGATTGTTGGAATTAAGCAAAATTTAAGTGATACTGGCAGAAACATTACTATGCTTGAATCTGGAATGAAGAGATTAAATAAAGATTATAATTTGAATTGTATACATTTAGCAATAGAAAATGAAGAAAAAACTGAAGAGATAATAGATGATTTAAAATCCATATATGGTGAAAATAGTTCAAGTTTAGAATTTGATAATAATTATAAACAAGGTGAAGAAAATTATATGATAGTTGATGATATACAATTGGTTACTAAGATTATATTTATTTTATCGGCTGTAATAGTAGCTATAATAGTTCTTCTTGTATGTAATAAGAGTGTAAGAAAGATAAGGACAGATATAGGTATTTTTAAAGCACAAGGATTTACTAATAATCAAATTAGATGTCAAGTAGCTGTACAATTTTTAATAATAGCATTAGTCGGAAGTATTGTCGGAACTATATTAAATATATTTTTTAATGATAAAATGCTGTGTGTTGTATTTAAAATGGCAGGTATAGTGGAATATGTTACAAATTATACAGCAATGATGATTCTTATTCCTATTATTACCATTAGTGTATTTTCATTTATTGCATCATGGTTAATAACTGGTAAAGTCAAGAAAATAACGCCTAAAAACTTAATATCAGAGTAAGAATAAAGCTAGTATTTCGATTTATTTTGAAATACTAGCTTTTATATTTAAATTAAAATGAGTTAACTTTTGTTAACAATTTGTTCTTTAAATCAAGTTTTTTTACATGGGTATATAAAATTGTAAGACCGATGGTTATTGTTAAAATCAAAATTTCAGATAATATTGTTGAAATTAATGAATTATATCTTGTTAAAGAATATTTATAGAGTAATTTAATTATTGCTCCATGTGAAACATACATTACAATAGAATATTGTCCAATTATTGATAAACAAGTTTTCTTTGTTGGAGTAATACTAAGTATAAAAGCACCAATAGTAAATGCACCTAGATAGTGGAACATTCTCATAGCTAATGGATATAATGCACTATTAAAATATGAGGTATACTTATCATATTCAAAAAATAATTCTAAAGGAGTATTATCTTTTAACACATATAGGACAATTAATATAATTAGACTAAAAACACCAATTATTTTTCTGTTTTTACGCAAAGTATCTAATGTTAATTCATTAAGTGACATACCTGCTATAAAAATAGGTAAAAAGAAGAATGTTCTAGATATACTTACATGTCCACCAACACTTGGATCGAAACCAATTAATAAAGCTGCAATTATAGAATATACAAACCACTTTTTTTTGTCTTTAATGAAATCTGCAATAATATACCAACTCATTAATGAAATAAAGTACCACATTGTCCAGGATGGTGAGAAAAATTGAAGTTTTAAATCTGTATCACCTAATATAAATCGGTTTAAAATAAAGTAAAATATTTGTGCACCAATAAAAATTTTTAATATACCAGTTACTTTTTTTTGAGTGCTACGGCTACTTTTTTTATTAAAATATCCAGAGATAAATGCAAATAATGGCATATGAAAAATGTATAGTACTAATAAAAAATAATGAGGATTTACAGTTGTTAAATCGACATATTCTATAGAATTTCCTATTATAACACAAATAATTAGAAATCCTTTAAGATTATCAAATAAGAAATTACGTTTTTTTATAAACATCTCCTCCTAGTAAAATTTCAATTAAAATTATATGATTCATAACAATGAAATTCAACTATTTTCGACAATTAATATTTCCCATGGAAAAAATTGATTTGAAGTGTTATCATTAAAAGATAATAAACATGAATTATTGAGGAGCAGAAAAATGAATAATAAATCAGTTTTATTTGTTGTAGATATGAACAATGGTTTTTGTAAAAAAGGAGCTCTTGCTAGTGAAAGAGTTGAAAGTATTATTGAAGATATTGTAAAAGTTATAGAAAAATTTAAAGAAAAAAATATGCCTATAATAGCGTTTACTGATTGTCACAATGATGATGCAGTAGAATTTAAAAGCTTTCCACCCCATTGTATTGAAGGAACTGCGGAAGTTGATATAGTCTCAGAGATAAAAGCTTTCGAAAAAAATTATACTCTTATTAAGAAAAATTCAACAAATGCATTTCATGAAGAGGAAACACAAAAAATAATTAATGAATTAATTAAAAATGGTTATGAAAATTGGTATATAACAGGATGTGTTACTGATATATGTGTTAAACAATTTGCTTTAACTTTAAAAACATACTTTAATACAAAAAATATAGATATGAATGTAATTATACCTAAAAACTGTGTAGAAACTTTTGATGGTCCAGGACACGATGCTGATGAAATGAATAAGTATTCATTTATGGAAATGAGTCAAGCAGGAATAGTAATAGTTGATAGATTGTAATTTTGGAGGATAGTAATGAACATACAAATTTTTGGTAGTAAAAAGTGCTTTGATACAAAAAAAGCAGAAAGATATTTTAAAGAGAGAAGAATAAAATTTCAATTTATTGATATAAAAGAAAAGGGTATGAGTAAAGGAGAATTAAATTCTGTTAGATGTGCTGTTGGTATTAATGAACTTATTAATACTAAAAGTAAGAATTACAGTAAATCAAATTTAAACAATGTAAGAAGTACAGAAGTGAAGGAAGAAATTTTATTAAAAGATCAAAGTTTAATAAGTACTCCGGTTGTTAGAAATGGTAAGTTGGCTACGGTAGGTTTTAAACCTGAGGTGTGGAAGACTTGGGAATAATTTTTTATGCAAAAAAAGGGACCTAATTAGTCCCTTTTTTAGTATCTCATTCTTCCGTTTTGCTGTCTAGTTCTTTTTATTTGAGAGTGATCAATAGGTATTAAATCACGTTTTGTTGTTAGGTTAAGGATATTTTGAATTTGAAGTATTTCTGAATCCTTCTTTCCTTTAACACCCTTAAGCCCCATAATCATAACTTTATGTCCTCTATTTACTGGAATAAAATCAACTTTTTTAAAGAATCTATTTTTCTTATATTGAGCTTTAACAACATTTCTACCTACTTCAGGCTTTATAATCATATCAACAACTAATCTATTAAAAATGATGTAGTTTTTCTCTTGTATTTTGATAGAAACTACTGTACCAGCTGCACTAGAAATTCTATCGCCGTATTTTTGGAAATATGACTCTTGAAAATATTTATTAAATTTATCTTTAAATCCCATAATGTTGCTCCTCTTTCTCTTATATAATCTGCATTAAATCGTTTTAATAAAATCTTATTAACATAGCATATTATATCATATATTGGGAAGTTGTAAAATAAAAAAACTGTACTAGAAGTAAACTTCTAATACAGTAAAATAAATTAAATATTAAATTTTATCTTGTTTAATGCTTCGCTTTTATCTGATGAAATAAGAAGCGCATCTACAAGATGCTTGTTTTTGAATAATACTTTGAATAAAGGATATCCGATAACTGTTGAGATAACGAATTCGCCTAAAGCACTTGTACCAAAACTTGCCCAAAATGGTAAGTGCAAATAAAAGTAGAATTCTGCAGCTAAAAATAAGCAACACACTGTTGGCCATATTGAAGCTAAAAGCATATTTTTAGTTTTGTACATTAAGTATGTGGCAACAAAAGTTGAAAAGCTACCAACTATAACATCTATCCATCCAAAGGAATAGAAATTTGATATTGCACATCCTAGAATTAAGCCTGGTATGTACATAGGATCAATAAATGCCAAAAAGTTTAATAATTCTGATACTCTTGCTTGAACAGGACCATATGAAAATTCTCCTAAAGATACTGTTAGTGCAACATAAATTGCTGCTACTAAAGAGATTTTTAAAAATCCTGCAACTCCTACTTTGCCTATTAATTTGCTTGTTTTCATTTAATTTTTTCCTCCAATTCCAAAGTCGGTATTATTCCAAAGAATTTCGATATTTTCATTATCTTCTAAGTAATAATACTTTTCTCTAAACCATTTCACAAGCTCCTCATCTCTTTTAAAATCAGTGGAATTTTCTATCCACACATTTATGCAACCTTTTTTAAAATACTTTAATAAGTATTCAATATCTTTGTCTATACTTTCTTTTGTTTGTCCTTGAATTCCAATCATTAAACAAATAGAATCATAATACTTTGAAACATCTTCTGGAGAATTTATTATAATTCCTTTGTTTAATACATCATTTCTAAAATGAGAATCAAAAGTTTCCAGTCCTAATTTGTATATTATTGGAATTTTAAAATAGTCTCTTAATTCTTGAAGTCTTTTTCTATAAATCCAATGAGCTTCGAATATTAATAATTTAATTTTCTTTTTTTCAACTATTTCTTTTATTTCAGCAAGTGTTTCCTTTGGTAATTCAAAAACACTACCTGAATTAATTGCTTCTAAGACTCCAAATTCACCAGTAACTTTGGATAACTCTTTTTTGTTAATTTCTATGTTTGATTGTTCATCAGTACTGTTATCTAATATATAATCACAAAATTTACATCTTCCCCATTTACAAGGAGATGCTTTTAAAAGTACGATTTCTCTTTTATTTTTATTTGTTACTTTGCTGTATCTAGGAAAGTCCATCTTTTCACTTCCTTTCACATTGATTATAAATTAAAAAGGTCTGCCTAAAAGGCAGACCTTAAGAAAAGCTACTTGTTGTGGTAGCTAAAATACATAAAAAAGGTGCCTTAGTTTTATTTAATGACAGGAGGCTTACGAACTGTCTTCTATTATTTTACTATATGATTATATACAAATGAATAATAATATACAAGTTATAATAAAGAAATTTTTAATTATTTTAGTTGTCACTTTATTGTCAAAGAATAATTTTAATATTAAGAATATGATAAGAAGAATTTAATACTTTATTATGCGATATATAGTATAATATAAGTGAATTAGAATTTTATAGTTTGCTAATTAAATTCTAAGGTGAAAAGAGGAATGGATATGAAAGATAAAGTTAAAGAAGTATGTGATTTAACAATTAATAATTATAGACAAGTTAAAGAAGAATTAAGATTTGATGGAGATTATATTAATCATCTTTCGGCAGTAGTTTATGCTTCAGCAGATAAAAAGATTAACACAGAATTAATAAAAAAGATAAGAAGTGATGTAAAAGAAAAAACATCTAGAATGTCATCATTTAGAGGCGATATATTATACATTATTTCAATTTTAATTTCATTAGAACGAAATATAGAAAAATTTATTGAAGAAATACTTGATGTGTATGATAAATTACTAGCTATTGGATTTATAGATAATCAATATTTAGTTTTATCAGCATATTCTATAGTTAAGCATGTAGATAAGGAAAAAAGGGATAATGTAATAAAGAGAATGAGAGAAATATATAGTCTTATGCGTAAAAACTATACTAATATAACAAAACATGAAGATTATCTGGAGTGTGCCTTATTAGCTATCAAAGGAATAGAACCCCAAAAGTTAGAAAAGGAAATGAAAAAACTATTTAAAAGATATTTATGTATTGAATCATTATCAAAAAATAGCATACAAGGTTTATCTATGGCCATACTATTAAATGGTAATTCCACTGATGATGTAGAAAAGTTATTAAATCAATTAAAAAAGTCAGAAATAAAAATAAACCATAAATTTTTACCTTTATTAGGAGCTGTAGCTAGCAAAAACTTATTTAATAGATATATTTCAAAGGTGAATGAAATTATAGACTACCTATGCCAAGAAGAGAGTGAATATGAATTTTACATGGACAAAGGATTCAGGTTCTTCATTGGAGTTGTTATTTTAGAAAAAAGTACAAATAAAAAAGAAAGGTTTATTAATGAGCTTTTATGTCAAGGAGTATATTCAATGATTTTGAGTAAAAATCAAGGAGTATTTGAAGAGGTATTAGCTTAAAATTTTGAATATGGAAAGAATAATAATTCATGTTGATATGGATGCTTTTTTTGCATCAGTAGAACAAATGGATAATCCACAATTAATAGGAAAGCCAGTTATTGTAGGCGGTATTGGAGAAAGAGGGGTTGTATCTACATGTTCTTATGAAGCTAGAAAATATGGAGTACATTCTGCTATGCCGATGTTTATAGCTAGAGAAAAGTGCCCTATGGGGACTTATGTTCCCGGTAGATATTGGCGATATAAAGAGGTTTCAGATAAAGTATTTTCAATTTTTAGAGAGGTTACAGATATTATAGAACCTCTTTCTATTGATGAAGCTTTTTTAGATGTGACAGATAGTAAGTTTAGTAATGGTGAAGAAGCAGGAGTTTATATAAAAAATAGAGTTAGAAAAGAATTAGGTTTAACTCTTTCTGTTGGCGTATCCTATAATAAATTTCTAGCTAAAATTGCATCAGAATGGAATAAGCCAAATGGAATGATGATTATTTCCAAGGAAATGATTCCTAACATACTTCTACCTTTATCTGTCTCAAAAGTATTTGGGATTGGTAAGAAAACAGTAGAAAAGTTAAATAATGTGGGTATTTTTACTGTGCGAGATTTGTATAAGTTCCCTATAGAATTTTTTATAGAAATAATGGGGAAGAATGGAGTTGAAGTATATAATAGAATCCGTGGAGTGGACTATAGAGAAGTACAGGTTATTAAAGAGAGAAAATCTGTTGGAAAAGAAAGTACTCTAAAGTTTAATACTATCAATAAAGAAGAACTATTAGGTTATATAAAGGCGTTTTCTAAGGAAATAAGTAGTATTCTTATGAGTAAAGAAATGACGGGTAAAACCATAACCTTAAAATACAAAACAGCAGAATTTGAAAGCCATACAAGAAGTAAAACTTTAAATTATTATATTTCTTCTGCTGAAGAAATATATAATTTGGCAAAAGGAATTTTAATTGAAGAAGATTTAAGTGAAGAAGTAAGATTAATAGGAATAAGTGTATCTTCATTAAAAGAAAATAAAATAGAACAATTAAAATTATTTTAAATTTATGTTGATTAATGCGAAATAAAGAGGTAATATATACATATATTAGAATAAAATAAAAAAATCAGTGACTAGAGATAGTACTTATAATTAAATGGTAAAGCGAGTCGTCGTTTGGTGAAAGGTACGAAGCAAGAGATTATAAGGAATGGGCTTTAGTAGATGCGTTTATGAAATCATTAAAAATGAAAGTAGTTTAGCCGTTTCCAAACGTTACATTGGTAGAATATCAAAGAGAAATCTTTTGTATTTGAATTAGAGAGGAAAAAGTAATTGTAAGTATTATTTTTTCAAAAAGGGTGGCACCACGAGCTTATCGTCCCTGATAGACGATAAGCTCTTTTTTTATATAATAAATTAATGAGATAGTGTAAACTTTCGTATGAAAAAATAAACTATTATTTATTGATGTTTAAATTACAAAATTCAAGTTAAATATTAGCTTGTATTTTTAAATTTAGGCACAACAAAAAGACATTCGATTGCGGAGGCAAAAAAAATAAATCAATATTTAATTTTAT
>JAQXTC010000200.1 GCA_029219285.1 Clostridiaceae bacterium | reverse complement strand
TTGTATTTTATCTTCAACAGAATATTTAAATTTTCTCCCCATAAAAAATACCTCCAAAGTAGATTTTGGTTATTTACCATGTCTACTTTAGAGGTATCATATCAAAATTTGATATAGCCTTATATGTCACCTTAAAATCATTTTCCAAAAACTAATGATAATCCTATTCCAATAGCCATAATAATAAGTCCAACTCTTAATACAGATTTACCTCGCATCACAACATGTTGAGGTTCTGTATCAACAGAAGCTTGATATGCACTATCAGGATTATAATAAACTTTATATTCAGTACCAATGGGGCATACCTTCTCAATAGCTTCTCTGCAGCTCATTTCCATGCCTTCATTTATATGTAAAACATCTTTATCATCTAAATATATATCATATTTTTGCGTACAGTCTTTACCTATTAGGAACTTATCCTTATATTTAATGGTACTTTTGAAAAATTTTCTTGCCCTAAAAGCTTGTCCTTTTACAGTGTACTCAACTATAGGGGTAGCAGCACAACCATGAATATCATAATCAACAACATGTCCTATAGTAGTATAATTACAATTCTTCTTAACCTTTTTTTCAAAACGATAGGCACCATAACCTATAAAGGAAATTATAAATCCTAATCCCCCTACTAATCCCAAAATCCAATAATTCATTATTAACCTCCTTCAATTACTTTCTTAAGCAAATGCAAACGATATTGCTCCGCCAACAACCATCAATATAAATCCTACTACCATAAGTAAAATCCCATAGACAGGAGATGCATATGGCTCTCTATCTACAAATGATTGTTGTGGCTTCATTGGGTTATAATAAACCTTATAAGGTGTTCCAACAGGGCATACTTTCCTCATTGCCTCTTTGTAATTCATAAGTATACCTCTATCTATATGTAAAACATCTTTATCATCAATATATATATCATAATTATGTGGATTTAAATCATTAATTGAACGCCTTCTAGTATGTATGTTTATTCCTTTAAACATCTTTTTGCCTCTATACATGACTCCGTTAACATTATATTCAACAATAATTCTTAGTTTTTCTTCATTTAAAATATAATCAACAACATGTCCAATTACACAGCTAGTACACTGCTTTCCTTTGTTTACTTCTTTAATAGCAACTATAATTCCTATTATAAAAATAATTAAACCTATACCTCCAGGTAATAAAAGAGGTAATAAAAAATCATTATTCATTTGTTCCTCCAATTAATATTTAGTAATATGTTTATAATATTACCATGTTTATAATTTCTTTTCTATACATTTATTAGGACATAGCATCATACTCCATTAACCATTCTACTATATGATTTAACAATAATATATCGACATTACTGATTCATTTTCATCTTCTTTATTATTACTTAAGATCACTAATTCTCTACTACTTCCTTTCTTAATAAACTTAGCATTTCTAAAAATATATTTTTCCTTTGGCAGTATTTCATTTATTTCGTTTCCATCAAAATATAATATTTTATCTTCATATACTATAGCAAAAAAGTTTTTATCTTACTAACTACATTAAGATTATCATCATATATAATTATTCCTTCATAGTTATCATTTATAATTATCTTATCTTTTACAACCTGTAAAAAATATGTATCATTTCTTTTAAGATTTTATCCAACTGCTTTTACCTCCAATCATTTTAATTTTTGTTAACTCATCATACTTATCAGTATACTGATTAGTTAATTAATTTAAAAGTTCTATATACTCATACTGTAAAAAAAGAACAAGCCATATTTCTGGCTTGTCCTTTTCAATACTATTTATAAAACTCTTGTGTGGCATATACCTTATTACCTATTTTGTATACTCCAACACCTATATCACTGTAATTACCTGAAAGAATGTTAGCTCTATGACCTGCTGAATTCATCCAGTTAGTCATAAATTGCGTGGCTAAGGCATTAGCATCATTTACTCCACCTATATAAGCTATATTTTCTGCCCATGCTCTATAACTTACACCATCTTGTTTCATCTTTACGGTAATTAAATTACCATTCTTATCTTCATGAGAGAAATAGTTGTTATCTCCCATATCTTGCGACTTAATTCTTGCATACTTTTGCATTGTTGTATTATATGATAAAGCTGAAAGTCCATTCTTCGCTCTTTCTTCATTAACCTTTTGGTAAATAGCTTGTTCTACTTGTGCCATGAATTTATCAGATGCATTAGTATCTTGACTTGTAGAAGTACTATTGTTGCTCACTGGCACCTTATTATTTACAGGCACTTTATTAGCAGAATGATGCCCTTTTCTTTCTGAATTATTACTTTGTTGTAAAGCTTGTCCATTATTTTCTGTACTATTTGAGTTCGTATTAATATTTGTTGCTCCTGTATTTTCTTGAGGCTTGTCTGTGTTTGCAACATCATTACCTGCCTCTTCAGTTGTAGATTCATTTACAGAACCATCATCTATATTATCAGTTACCTCATTACTATCTTCATTTGTATTTGTTTCAGTTTCAGATGCTGTAATTTCAGTTGATGTTTGTGAATTTTTATCAACATTAGCTTTATATACTGTAGCACCTGTACCTCCTGCTAAACATATTGAAATAACTATGGCTATTAGTTTATTTTTCATGTGTATCACTCCTTTTTATTTTTTCGAACTAATTTCTTAGCTCAATATCTTATTAGTCATTAAGCACATTTAAGCTTCACTAACGCCTCGCCATAAAGTCTAACATGAGAATCAAGAACTTTTTAATAGTAGATAGATAGAAAGATTTCATATTTTATATTTTAATGGATTTGGACTCCTTATGCTGGATACTTTTAACTATAACGACTTTTAATCTATAAGTGGCCTAAGATGCTATTCTCATTTTTA
This sequence comes from Clostridiaceae bacterium, assembly GCA_029219285.1. Taxonomy (GTDB): domain Bacteria; phylum Bacillota; class Clostridia; order Clostridiales; family Clostridiaceae; genus Clostridium. The sequence goes on along the minus strand of JAQXTC010000200.1, from coordinate 252 downwards.
TCCATGTACAAAGTTACCACTTAAATTAAGTAAAAAAATCAGTGATTTTCTCAATAAAACCACTGATTTTAAGGTTAGTGCCCTTTATGCTTCTCTAATTTCTTTTGTTGTTTCTTTTTAAATTTTAGGGCTTCTCTTTCTTCTTTTCTTTGCTTATTAGCTTTTGCTCTTTGAATTTTATTTTCTTCATGTTGTTTCTTTAAAATCTCTTGTGACTTTGTGCCAATACCTTTAACTTGAAGATTTTTGATG
>JAQXTC010000199.1 GCA_029219285.1 Clostridiaceae bacterium | reverse complement strand
AAGGTTAAAAGTGATGACAAAGATATAATTAAGGGAAAAGTTGATAAGATAAAGGCGATTGATAAGTCTGAATTCAGTGAAGAGAATTTTAAATATATTGATTCCAAGTTATATGAAATAGATAAGTTAGTTAGTGAAGAGAAGTTTAGGTCCGCAAATGAAGAAGTGGACTATTTGTTTGAGTATATTTATAAGTTAAAGGGGATGTGGAAGTAGTAATCAAGGTGATTACTTTATAAATATGAATATTAAATTAGGTGAAGCAATACCGTGGGATACAGATCCAGATGAAATGAAAAAAGAACCATTTTATAGGCTAATGGGATTTGTTATTGACAAGGATTATCGTGGACAAGGAATTGGCGGTGAAATATTAGAAAAGGCTATTAGTTGTGTATACGATGATTTTGGTAAAAGATCAATTGCACTTGGATGTCATAGGGAAAATGTAAGAGAAGCAAAATTTTACGTCCATCATGGTTTTAAAAAATCAAATGCTATGGAAGGTAATGATGAATATTATCTAAGAATAATATAAGAGAATAGTTTTTTTATAAATTTCTTTTGTTCAAAAGTTAATTTTCAATATAAAAAAGTGAGTTTATTAGTTTAAACTCACTTTTTCACCATTGATAGATTATATTTATTTAGAGCCTTTTCTACAAAATCCATATCCTTATTTGTTTCAAATTCAATCCAATATATGTAATTTCCATTAGTCTCTCTATCAACAATCTTACCATCAATCTCTTCCTTAAAATAAATCCAATCCCATAAACGAAGTTCACCGGCTACTTTGAATCTCAAAAAACCACCTCCTAATAAAAGGATATTAATATAGTGTATGAAATATTACTCAATATTTGATTTTTGTATTAAATTCCTAAATTTATTTACAATTTTGAAACAACCTATGTGGGGAATTTTGGTAGAATATATATTGGAAAAGTGAAAGGAATCTAAAAATGTGAGGGGGATTTTTATGGTATTACGAGGGGGAAAATCAAATCATATTAAAGGTTTAGATGGCTTAAGAGGAATAGCTGTAATAGGTGTTGTTTTATATCATATATATTCCAATACCATTAAAGGGGGATTTTTAGGAGTAGCTTTATTTTTTGTGTTGTCAGGTTATTTAATTGCAGTTACTTCTGAAAGAGATTGGAGTAAGCATAAGTTTACTTTTCTAAATTTCTATAAAAAAAGAATAAAAAGAATTTTACCACCTTTATTAATAGTAATATTAACATCTGTTTGTTTATTAATGATTATTTCACCTAATGGAATAGGAGGAATTCGTAAAGAGCTATATAGTATATTATTTGGTTACAATAATTGGTGGCAAATAATGAATAATGAATCTTACTTTACTAAGATAAGTAATAATACGCCCTTTACTCATTTATGGTCTTTATCCATAGAACTACAGTATTATTTAATATGGCCAGTATTGTTTTTGTTACATAAAAATATAAAAAAGAAATATTCTAAAAAGCTTTCATCATATGTGTTTATAATACCAGCAGTTATATCATTTTTATTAATGGCATTTTTATATAATACTGCTGAAGATCCATCAAGAATATATTATGGTACAGATACTAGAATATTCTCTCTGCTTATTGGTGCAATATTAGGAACAGTAATAATAAAAAATAAAAGAAATAAGGTTATGAAGTTTAATTGTAAAAAGGTATATAGAATATTATTTAATATTTCTATATTTTCTTTAGGAGTATTTTTTATATTTATGAATGGTGAAAGCCAGTTTACATATAGAGGAGGTATATTACTAGCAAGTGTAGCAGGGGCAATAATAGTGAAGATTGTTTCTAATCCTAAAGTTACAGTGGGGCAATTTCTTGATTTTAAACCTCTTTCTTATTTAGGAAAAATAAGCTATGAAATATATTTGTGGCAGTATCCAGTGATTTATGTTTTTAATTTTATGAATTGGAATAACAGTTTGGTACAAGCTGTATTACAAGTTATGATAATATTAGGTTTATCAATGTGGTTACATAAGTTTACATCATTACTTACTGATAATAGTAAAAAGAAAAACAAGAAGAGGGTTTACAGAAGACAAGACATATATGAAGAGGTGGCAAGATGAGAAAGTTAAAAAGAATTCTTTATTCTATATCAACATGTATTATTATGGTGTTTTGTTTAGTTGGAGTTTATGGCATTATTACAGCACCAAGTGAAAAAGATAATACAGATCAATTAAAATTAGAAGAAGAGCTTGAAGCTAATAGTAAAGCTATTGAAGAAGATAGTGATGATAATCTAGTAAAGACCGAAGAGGACAAAGAATCTCAAAAATCTTCTACCATTACTATAATTGGTGATTCTGTAATGCTTGGAGCAGCACCTTCTGTGAAAGAAAAAATTCCAGGATGTATTATAGATGCTAAGAAATCTCGACAAGCTAAAGAGTGCGTAGGTATCTTGAAGCAATTGGATAAGGAAAATAAACTTGGTGATACTGTAGTTATTGCTCTAGGGGTTAATGGTCCTTTTGATAAGGAAGAAGGACAAAAGATATTAGATTATTTAGGAAAAAGACGTAAAGTCTATTGGGTAACAGCTTATGGAAGAGGTGTTAAATGGCAGAATAGTGTAAATAGCACCATAGAAGAGTTAGCGCAAGAAAATAATAATTTAAGGGTAATTGATTGGAATAGTGTTGGAGATTCACATAAATCTTGGTTTTATTCTGATGGCATTCATTTAAATGGAGAGGGTCAAGTTGGTTATGCTGATTTTATTGCTAATCAAATATAGAAGGTTTTTAATAGCAGGAGTTATTATTTAGCTCCTGCTATTTTTTATTGTATATTAAAATCAGGACTGTAGTTCTATATAAAAACATGAATTTGAGTTACAAAATGTAAATAAGGTGTTCGATAATGAAGGTGGAATAAGTTTTGGATTATACAAATAGAATTAAGGCTTTACAGGCAATGCTAGTTGGTGTTGATTGTTGTAAAAATAATATTCAAGAAAGAACTACTGAAGTTAGTAGTTTAGAGGAAGTAGATTCGGATATATGGACAGGAAGTAATTGCAACGGGATGTTAATGGTTTTATTGCTAATATCAATGATGAATATAAGTCGGCTCTTGGAATAATAGAAAAAATGGTTGAAAATATGACAGAAGTAAATGAAAAAGCAAATAAAAATTAATTGGATTACCAATATCAATCATAGCATCAATTTCTATGATTAGATTTAATATCAGGATGATACTTTTGGTATGTATTTCATTATGGCTTCTGTTTTATTCAATATCAAGAGCTTTTATGTTAATTGTAATAAGATTATTTTTTTAGGATGTAATAGATTTGTTTGAATTTTATGAATTATCATCCAACATGGATCCAAATGAAGAATATCCATTTCGTAAAAATAAATAATCATTTTTTATTTCTAAAACATATATAAAATCTATTTAAAAGTTACAAACTAAATTTAATATTAAGTTTAGTGGGTGAAAAAGTGAAAAAGTTTAAAAAAATTATAATATTATTAATGATAAATTGTATAGTATTTTTCAGCTTCTTACCAGGAGTAAAGGCTGAAAATATCAATAAAGATAAAAGAATATTAGTTATTGGAAGTTACGAATCAGGAAATAGTTGGGAAGAACAAGTTGCAGTTGGATTAAAAAAGTCATTGAGTTCAAGCTGTATATTAAGGTTTGAATATATGGATTCGGATTCATTTAATTCAAAAAATTACTATTCTGACTTTTTGGACTTATTAAATACAAAATATAAAGATAGCACTATTGATTATATTGTTACTATGGATGATGAAGCACTTGATTTTGCCATAACTAATTTATTTAATGAAAATTCAATTTTTTATAAAAAACATATTTTTTTCTTAGGGGTTAACAATATTGAAACATTAAAAAATGATGTTAGGGAATATGTTTCAGGGATTTTGGATGTACAAGATATTAATTCATTTTTGGAATTTATTAAAGAGATAATGCCTAAAGTTACAGATATCTATTTGTTA
>JAQXTC010000198.1 GCA_029219285.1 Clostridiaceae bacterium | reverse complement strand
ACATTGGATCCTGATAAGTTGTACCTTCTGTACTTTTTATTATTACTGCTTCAATACCACTATTTCTTACTGCATTAAAATCTATTTTTCCATTATGAGATGATACATCTATAAATTTCATTATAATTCCTCCTAATTTTTCAATTATTATTTTCTTTGTTAATTCTATTCATTGGATAATCAAATACATACCCATTATCTTTTGAATATTGACAGCATTTTTCTAATTTACTTTTAATACCATCATTAGGCAATTGCCATTCATGAGTAAATATAATTAATATATCTCTTTTATCATCACATTCGCTACTAGTAGTTATATTTTTTAAAGCCTCATCAATATTATCTATATTTTCAAGTCTTAAATCTGTTCTAAAATAATCTAAATTATCTTTTTCAAAGAAGTCATACTTATATAAATAGCTATTTTCGTTATCATCAAGATTATAGCTTCTTCTTTTATCATCTGCTCCAAGTACTCCAACAATTCCATTATGAGTATTTTCCATGGCGCTTAATGCTTCTTCGCTACCTGCAAAATTCTGTAATCTAACTACTTTATCTATGCACTCTTCTGAACCAGTTATTCTTAATAACTCATTTATAACAATATCATAATCGTTTTTTGTCTCTTCTTGGTTTGCGTTTTCATAATTTTTGTTTCCTTGATAATCGTGAAAACCGAACTTTAACCAACTAGAATTTTCTTTAAATTCATTACTAAATTTGTCTGTACATTGAGATAAATCAAATTTTTTATCATCAGTCTCATAATAGCAATAGCAACTTACTACTACTGAATACTTATCATGTAGGTTTTTCAAATAATTAAATGTTTCATTATCAAAAATACTTAAATAATTATCTTCATTATTTGTAAGATCTTGAAATGCTAATATAAAATCGTCTAATGAAATATGCATGAATTTTTTATTGTTTATTATACTAGCTTTTTTATTCTCAACATAATTTTCTTTGGAAACGTTTAAAATATCTAATTGTTTTATTGTAGACCTAGTTTTGTTACTCTTACCACCTAGGGACTACTAGAAGTATTGGTGTAATAATTAGAAATCCATTCTATAAGGGGACTTATAGATATAACTATAGAGAATCTGGCAGAGGTAAGCTAAAGAAAAAAGATGAATGGATTATGATTGATAATAATCATGATGCAATAATAACAAAAGAACAATGGAAAAAATGTAATGAAATCATGGATGGTAATGCCATAAAAAATAATGCAAAGTATAGATCTGATATAGAAAATCATATATTTACTGGACTTTTACAGTGCGGTGAATGTAAAACAACTATGTATGCTAAAGTTGATAGAGCTCATGAAGATGGATACAAACCAAGTATTTATTATTGTAAAACTCGTTACAGTTATCACCAAGAATGTAATCAGAAGACTATTAGTGATAAATCAATAGGTACATTTGTATTTGATTTTATAAGCAACATGAATAAAGCTCAGAAAGAAATTGAGTATCTTACTGAAGACAAATTAAAAGCAATTCTTCTTGATGGTAAGGCTTTTAAGGATGTTAATGATATTAGTAATATGAATAATGTTATAACTGCACTTAACTTATCATTCAATGATTACAAGGTATCTGGTGGCGATAATACTGTTGTTAATCTTAATTTAGAAAGCTATAAGAAGCAAAAAAACAAATATGAAAGAGCTTTAAAAAGATTAAATGACCTTTATCTTTTTGATGATGAAAGTATAAGTGAAAAAGATTATATTATCAAAAAGAATGAGATAAATGAAAAGCTTGATGAGATTAATAAAAAGATTGATGAAATGTATGATTCAAGCGAAATTAATAAGAGTTTTATCATGCAAGTACAACTATTTAAATTTGCTGACTTATTAAAGGATCATGTTAAAAACTATAAAAAAATGGTTCAAGAAATCGGAAGAGAAACTTTAAGAGATTTTGTTTTAGATATCATAGAAAAGATTGAAATACTTGATAAGCACATTCAATACATAGAGTTCAAAAATGGTTTGAAAGTACAATTCACATATAAGAAATAATTAAAAGACCTGCAATAATGCGGGTCTTAAACTCTTCTACTCTAATACATATGGACATCCGTATGTTTCTATACAATACTTAAGATTCTTATTTTCTGTCATATGTATCCTCCTAGATTTTAATCATTATGTATTATAACACAATGATTAGGATAAAATAAAGTGTAATGCATAAATGTTATGCCTATTTTACTTTACCAATTATATAAATTCTTTACTCCATAACCAACTTGAAAATGTACCTAACTTCTTAAAACCAACATTTTCATATAACATTATAGCTGGTATATTTGTAGAATCAACTCTTATATATAATGTATCGATTCCTTTTTCCTTTGCCGCTGATATTAACTTTTTAATTAATACTTTTCCAAATCCTTTTTTTCTATAAGCTTCAATTATCCCAAAATTAGCAATGGTATATAATTTTCTTGAATATATAATTTGTCCATATCCTATTGGTACATTATCATATTTAATAAATATACATAAATCAGCTATATAATAATCTTGTCTTGCATCATAATGAATATCTTCTATAGTTAATGGAACTCTATTTTCCTCTTTAAATATGGAATTTTGCATATTACATCTAGTTGATGCATCTTTAATAGGATTATAAACTGAAAAGTTTAAATGTTTGTCATTAAAATTTGAAGAATAAGTTTTATCCAATTTCAGCAAAAATGTAGGTCTTATTCTATCAAAATGAAGTCTTTGAAGTAGAGCAATAGATGAATAATTTTCAAAAGTATCATAAGTTACTAAGTTACTTTTTAATATTAAAGGTAGAGTTTTATTAAATTTATGTATATAATCTTCTTTAATATACATATCAAGTATTCTAACAGAATTACTATCTTGAGGTTCAACCCAAATGTATCCTACATATATATCATCCTTTTTTATGATTTTTACCATTTTCTTTATAACAAATCTAATTATAAAGCTTTTTTCATCATAATAATCTTTGAAGTTTTCTCTAAAAGGAACTTTATCCATAGCTTCATTAAGTAAAAAATAAAACTTATCGATATTTTTACTATTTAACTTTTCAAAAGAAATCATAAATTAAAATACCCCATTTATATAAAAAGAACTCTCTATATTTCTATGAGAGTTCTTTTGTTAAAATTATATTTTAAACATCTTTTATGCTTAAACTTACTCTTTTATTTTCTTCATCTACTGAAAGAATCTTAGCTTTAACTTCTTCACCAATAGTTAATACTTCAGCTGGATTGTTAATTCTATCATGGCTTATTTTCGAAATATGAACAAGACCATCAAGACCTGGTTCTAATTCAACGAAAGCACCGAAATCATTAATTCTAACTACTTTTCCAAGAACTATTGAATCAACTGGATACTTTTCAGCTGCATTTGTCCAAGGTTCTGGTGTTAATTGCTTAACGCTTAATGATAATTTCTTAGTTTCTTTATCTAAGTCAATTATCTTAACATCAATTATATCACCTTTCTTTAATACATCTTCAGCCTTGTTAATGTGTTTCCATGAAATTTGAGATAAATGTAATAAACCATCTACTCCATTAACTTCAACAAAAGCACCAAAGCTTGCAAATCTCTTAACTTCACCCTTAACAATATCTCCTACATTGAAAGAAGCCCAAGCTTTTTCTTCTTTTTCAGCTAATTCTTTTTCTAATATAACTCTTCTTGAAGCTATAATCTTTGAAGGATGACCTAATGATAATTCTATAAGCTTAACTTGAAGTTTTGTATTTTTTAAGCTTTCCTTATCATTTACAAATTTAACGTCAATTTGTGAAGCAGGTATAAATATTCTTGCTCCTTTATAATAAGAAATTAATCCTTTTTCTTTTACTTCATCAATGTTAACTTCAAAGATAGTACCTTCATTATATAAAGCTTCTAACTCTTCAAGAGCAGCTTTCTTTTCATATTCTAATCTTGATAAAACTACATATCCATCAGAATTTTGTAATTTTATAACTTTAGCCTTTATAGTATCTCCTACGTTTAACTTTTCAGCCATTTCAGCAGGATCTACACTACCTGTTAATTCCTTAAAAGGAATAACTCCATCAGATTTATAACCAACAAGTGATACTAAAATTTCATCTCTTGTTTTAGAAAGTATTTCACCTTCAACTTCGTCACCGATTCTAAATCTTCTATCTAGTTCCTCCATTAATTTTAATTGATCTTCCTTGTTGTTTACTGAGTCTTGCATAATATTAATAACCTCCCTAATTATCCAATCTGGTGTTGATGCGCCAGCGGTAATTCCTATCCTTTTAAAATTATTATTATTTATGTACTCTTCTGGTAATTCAGAAGCGTTTTCAACATGTATAGTATTAATGCAATTATTTTTTGCTATTTGATATAGCTTAGTTGTATTAGAACTATTTTTACCACCTACAACTATCATTGCATCAACTTCTTTTGATAATTCTTCAGCACTTTCTTGTCTTTCATTTGTAGCTAAACAAATAGTATTAAAAGAAAGTAACTCTAAATCTTTTTCTTTTAGGTTTTCTATTGTTTTATCCCAGGTTTCCTTTTTTTCTGTAGTTTGTGATACTGCACAAACCTTATTTGACATTTCATCTGGAATAGAACCATCTTTTGTAATTACAGCTTTATCTTCACACCAACCATCAATACCGATTACTTCAGGATGCTTTTCATCACCTACAATAACGATTTGATAGCCTTCTTTAGAATATTTAGCTACTTTTTTCTGAATATTAGTTACAAAAGGACATGTAGCATTTTTAACTATTAATCCTTTTGATTCAAGTTTTTCAAATACTTCTTTAGTTACACCATGTGATCTAATAACTACAACATCGCCTTCATTTAAAGAATCAATGTTTTCAAGACTTATTGCAAAAATATTATTATCTTCTAAATATTTTACTACGTCATTATTATGAATTAAAGGTCCTAAAGTGTAAATCTTTTTATTGTGTTCTTTCTGTATCTTTAGTGCTTCATCAACTGCTCTTTTTACTCCAAAGCAAAAACCAGCATTTTTAGCTAACTTTACAGTTCTCATTATTTTTTAACCTCTGTCTTATTTTAATTTTTCAGCTATAAGATCATTGATTTTTTCAGTAACTTGCTCAATATTTAAGCCAGTTGTATCAACCTCAATAGCATCGTCAGCCTTCTTTAAAGGATCTGTTTCCCTATGAGTGTCTTTATAGTCTCTTTCGATAATGTCTTTTAGTATTTCATCATAAGAACATTCAACATTTCTATCTTGTAATTCTTTAAATCTTCTATTAGCTCTTTCTTCAGCTGTTGCTGTTAAGAAGAACTTAAATGGAGAATCTTTTAAAACTACAGTCCCTATGTCTCTACCATCCATTATAACATTAAATTCCTTAGACATTCCTCTTTGAAGCTCTACAAGCATCTTTCTAACTTCTGGAATAGAAGCATAAGCAGATACCTTTTGACTTATTTCGGGTAAAGTTATTTTATCTTGAATATTAACTCCATCAAGAATTAAGTCATCATTTTCAAACTTCATTTTCATATCCTTAATTAATGAACAAATTTCATTAACATTTTCAGGCTTTAAACCATTTTCTTCTGATTTTAATGTTACTGCTCTATACATTGCTCCTGTATTTATATACATTAAATCAAATTTCTTCGCAACTAATTTTGCTATTGTACTTTTTCCTGCTCCTGCAGGACCATCTATTGCAACTGATATTCTCAAATTAGTTCTTCCTTTCTTATGTTACTACAATATAAATTATATATTTTTTTGCTATTTTCTACAAGTTAAATATTTGCACCAGCAATATATCCAGTAGATAAAGCGATTTGAACATTATATCCACCAGTAAAGGCATCCACATCTATTACTTCACCAGCGAAAGAAAGATTATCAACAATTTTAGATTTCATTGTAGATGGATCTATTTCTTTTGTATCTACACCACCAGCTGTTACGATTGCTTCAGCTATAGGTCTTAAACCTTTAATTTCTAACTCTAAATTTTTAATAACATTTACAAGGTTCTTTCTTTCTTCTTTTGTAATATCATGTACCTTTTTATCTTCAGGAATTTTTGATAACCCAATGATTACAGGTATAATTTTCTTTGGTAATAAATCATCAAGTGCATGCTTAAAATCTTTATTTATATATTTAGTAAAATCCCTTTGGACTCTTTTATCTAAATCCTTTATATCAAGTGCAGGTTTTAAGTCAATTGTTAAGGTATATTTTTTCTTTTCGTCTTTAATATATCTACTTCCACTTAAAATTAAAGGGCCAGTTACTCCATAATGGGTAAAACTCATTTCACCTTGCTTTTCATAAACCTTTTTCTTATTCGTAGTAATTTTCACACTTACATTTTTTAGCGTAAGTCCAACAACTTCGTCTTTCCAAGTAGAATAAGTTTCAATTGGCACAAGTGAAGGTTTTAAATCAATTACATTGTGTCCGAGTTTAGAAGAAAATCTTTGTCCATCTCCCTTTGATCCAGTTAGAGGATAGGATGCACCACCTGTTGCAAAAATAAAATGATCTCCACTTATTTTAGTGCTATCATTTATAATTAAAGATTCTATTCTATTATTTTTAAATACAACATCAGTAACAAGACTATTAAGCATTACCTTAACATTAGATTTTTTAAGTCCTTGTGTCAAGCCCTTTATTATATCTGATGATTTATCTGAAGCTGGAAATATACGTCCACCTCTTTCTTCCTTTAAAGATATGCCTTGTTCTTTAAAGAAATTCATTGTATCTATATTAGTAAAAGTATATAGAGAACTATATAAAAAATAAGGATTACCAGGTATATAATCAAAAAACTCAGAAATATCTTTACCATTAGTAACATTACAACGGCCTTTTCCTGTAATAAAGAGCTTTTTGCCCAGCTTATTATTGCCATCAAGTAAAATAACTTCATGTTTTTTACCTGATGTAATAGCTGCCATTATACCTGCTGGTCCTCCTCCAACAACTATTATTTTACTCATTTATCATTAGTCCTCCTAAAATTTTTAATTCTCTTCATTTTACTACATTTTAATAGGAATTTAAAGTTAGCTTTAAAAACTCTTCTTCAGTTAAAATATCGATTTTTTGTCCAATTTTAATTAAAGCTTCAGCTTTTCTAAGCTTAGTACTTTTATATTCTTCAGTAAGTTTACTAGAATTTTTAATTCCTGTTACAAGTATCTCAGTTTTTTTAGTTACACTACTGCCAACAATACCGCCAAGCTTAGTAACAAGGCTTGATGCTTCATTTCTTTTCATAGACTCTAAAGGCCCTGTAAAGACAACAACTCGATCTTGAAAATATAATGAATTTTCATTTATATTCATATAAGATAAAGCTTCTTTTTTAGAAATATTATTCTGGCGTTTTATTAATGAAGTACAAGGCTTATAGTCACGTTCATAAACATAGCCAATATTTAAACCACCAATAAGATTTAGGGTTACTAAATCAGTTATACCTTTCATTTTACAAATATAAAGCATAACTTTTGCACAGGCAGTTGCATCTTCACCTGCATGATGATGTTTAAATTCATGGCCAACATACTTAGCTAATGTATTTAATTTATGATTTTTAATATCTTCTATATGATTTTGCGATAAAATCACTGTACATGCATATTGAAAGGAAGGATACTCTAAATCATAATAATCAAGAAGAGCTCTTAAAACGCTTGTATCAAAGGAGGCATTATGAGCAATAACCAGTTCATTTTCTAAATAAGGTTTAATTTCATCCCATAACTCCTTGAAATTCTTTTCATTTTCAACGTCTTCTGGAAATATACCATGTATCCATGTATTTTGAGCTACAAATCTCATTTCAGGAGGTTTAATTAGCCAATATTTTTCTTCAACTATTTCATCATTAACAACTTTAGTTATTCCT
>JAQXTC010000197.1 GCA_029219285.1 Clostridiaceae bacterium | reverse complement strand
TGGTTCTTAGAAGCTATTTCTTTTCTTATAGCAGGAATTAACTTACCATAAGCTCTACCTAGTACTGGTAGATTTGGTTTAAGTTCAAAGTTAACATGTGCTGAAAGGTCTGCACCAAACTTAATATTCTTGATATTTAACTCATCAGTTATGATATCTCCGTAGTATTCAGGAAGTGATGCTACTGAAACTAAGATTTCAGAAAGTGGCTGTCTATTCTTTATATTAGCTCCATTTCTAGCACTTCTACCAAGTTTAACTATTGTGTAAGCTAAATCCATTTCTTTTTCTAATTCTTTGTTTATTGCATCTTCTTGAACTTCTGGCCAAGTACATAAGTGGATACTTTCTTCAGCATCTTTATCTAAATTAACTACTAAGTTTTGATAAATTTCTTCTGTTATAAATGGTACAAATGGTGCTGCAACCTTTGCTAAAGTAACTAATACTCTATATAAAGTTACATATGCTCCTATCTTATCATCAGTTAATTCTTGTGACCAGTATCTAGCTCTATTTCTTCTTACATACCAGTTTGATAATTCATCAGTAAAGCTTTCTATCTTAAGTGCTGCACTTGTAATATCATATGATTCAAGTTTAGAATCAACATCTTTAACTAATGTATTTAACTTAGACATTATCCATTTATCCATTACATTATCAGATTTGAAATCTTTATATTCTAATGGATTGAATCCATCTATATCTGCATAAAGTACATAGAATGAGTATACGTTCCATAATGTACTTAAGAACTTTCTTTGAGATTCACCAACATCATCAATTGAAAATCTTGTTGGTAACCATGGAGCACTTGCAGTATAGAAATGCCATCTTGTAGCATCTGCCCCTTGAGAAGCTAATACTTCAAATGGATCTACTACGTTACCCTTTGACTTAGACATCTTTAAGCCCTTCTTATCAAGAACGTGACCTAAAACTATACAGTTTTCAAATGGATTTCTTTCAAATATTGCAGTTGAAATTGCAAGTAATGTATAGAACCATCCTCTTGTTTGGTCAACAGCTTCTGATATAAATTGAGCTGGATAGTTTTGTTCAAATAATTCCTTATTTTCAAATGGATAATGTAATTGAGCAAATGGCATTGATCCTGAATCAAACCAGCAGTCAATAACTTCTTTAACTCTATGCATTTCCTTTCCACAGTGAGGACATTTTAAATGAACATCATCAATGTATGGCTTATGAAGTTCTATATCATCTGGAACATTAATTCCTTTTTCTTTAAGTTCTTCAATGCTTCCTATACATTCTTTATGTCCGCATTCACATTCCCAAATTGGAAGTGGAGTTCCCCAGTATCTATCTCTTGAAATACCCCAATCAATAACATTTTCAAGGAACTTACCAAATCTACCTGTTCTAATGTTATCAGGATACCAATTAATCTTATTATTGTTTTCAAGAAGTTTGTCTCTTAAAGAAGACATTCTAACAAACCAACTTTCCTTTGGATAGTAAAGAAGTGGTGTGTCACATCTCCAACAGTGTGGATATGAGTGCATATGTCTTTCTGACTTGAATAACTTATTGTTCTCTTCAAGCCACTTACAAATGCTTTCATCGCATTTCTTAACAAACTTACCTGCCCATGGAGTAACTTCATCTACAAACTTACCTTCTTTATCAACTAAGTTTATAAATGTTATTCCATTAGCCTTAGCAACTAAGCTATCGTCTTCACCATAAGCTGGTGCTATATGAACTATACCAGTACCATCTGTTAATGTTACATAATCACCATGAATTACTTCAAAAGCCTTACCTTCAACCTTTGCAAATGGCATTAATTGTTCATATTTTACTCCTAGAAGTTCAGTTCCAGGGAATTCTTTAACTATTTCATAATCTTCACCAAGAACCTTTGGTGCTAAATCCTTAGCTAATACATAAACTTCTTCTCCAACTTTTGCTTCTATATATGTGTATGCCTTATTTACACATAGAGCTAAGTTTGAAGGTAATGTCCAAGGAGTTGTTGTCCAAGCAAGTATATACTTGTTTTCTTCTCCTACTACTTTAAATTTAGCTATAGCAGTTAAATCCTTAACATCCTTATATCCTTGTGCAACTTCATGTGAAGAAAGAGCCGTTCCACATCTTGGACAGTATGGCATAACCTTATGTCCTTCATATAGAAGATCCTTATTCCACATTTGCTTTAATGCCCACCATACTGACTCTATGTATGGATTATGGTAAGTTACATATGGATCATCCATATCAACCCAGTATCCTATTTTGTTAGTCATATCTTCCCACATAGATACATATTTAAATACGCTATCTTTACATTCCTTAACGAATTTTTCAACACCATATTCTTCTATTTGTTCCTTACCTGAAATTCCAAGCTTCTTTTCTATTTCAAGTTCAACAGGAAGTCCATGAGTATCCCATCCAGCTTTTCTTATAACTTTATAACCCTTCATAACTTTGTATCTTGGGATTATATCCTTCATAACCCTTGTTAAAATGTGACCAACATGTGGTTTACCATTTGCTGTTGGAGGTCCATCATAGAAAGTAAAATACTCACCATCTTGATTCATGTCAAAATTCTTTTTTATTACATCTTTTTCTTTCCAAAGATTCGCAACATCTTTTTCCATGCCTACAAAACCATTTGGAAGTTCAACTTTTTTGTACATCTAAAGATTCTCCTCTCAATTTTTTCCGAATTTAAAATAAAAAAACTCCGTCCTTAAAGGACGAAGTTGAATTCGCTATACCACCTATAATTAGTGCACCATAAATTAATATTCATGATGTAATTTCAAGTACTTTTCATACTCTATCCTTTAACGCAGGCCAACGGAAAAACTTAATAAGTAATGTATTTACCTTTCAGCTTTCAACTCCTAGGTGATTTTCATCAAGTTCCGCAATAGCTTCACACCACCCAGCTACTCTCTTAATTTGGATTCTTAATTACTTTTCCTAATCATAGTTTTTATCGTAAATATTATATAATAATGCTTTAATATTTGTCAATGAATTATACTGTAAATCAATTCCTTTATGGTTTTTTCTGTATATTTCTCAGTGTTTATTTTTAACTATTTTAATGTAAAATTATACATTTTCAAGCTTATTTTTCTCAAGATATCATTTGACTGTATTTGTCGAAATAGATATCTTGTAAAAACATTTTGTCAGATGTTATGTGAGTTTTTTATGCTTTTATACTCTTTATTAATATTTCATTAATTTTCAACTAATTTAACCCTTTAATCAATAATTGCTATTATTTACTATTGACTTTAATTTTTATTCATGTTTTAATATCTTTACGGATAGACAAACTATCCAACCCCCTTATTCCCAAAAGGAAATAACATTAATATAATTAGTCCTTAATTGAGCGGTTAACACTCATAAGGATATCCCAATAACTTATTGTTTAGGCGATTATATATCTCCCCCGCCAACCTATTTCCCCAATAGGTTGGCACTTATTTTATAGCCATATGTTATTTTAATACTTTTTTGCTGTAAATTCGGATATCCTATTTAAATTATAGCTAAAATAAAAAAGTGCACCTAAATGCACTTCTCTATTAAAATCTCTATAGGATTTTTACATATGATTTTTAAAATTCTGCAAAAGTTTTTTCTTAACTTTCTATTCTTAATTATCTATTGTACAAATGCCTTGTAAATAGCTTTAATTCCTTTTTCAAAGTTATCATTTTCTATTCCAACAAGAATATTCATTTCAGAAGATCCTTGATCTATCATTCTTATATTTATATCTGCATCGGATAAAGCCTTAAACACTTTTGATGCAACACCTTTACGTTTTGCCATAGCTTTACCCACTGTGGCAATTAAAGCCATGTTAGGATGTACTTCTATTTTATCAGGATCACACGCTCTCTTGATTTCATCCACAATTCTTGAAGTTTTGTTCTTAAGTTCTTTATCAGATATAACAACACACACTGTATCAATTCCTGAAGGCATATTTTCAAAAGATACTCCATTCATCTCCAAAATAGATAATACCTTTCTACAGAATCCTAATTCTGAATTCATCATTGCCTTTTCAATAGATATAACAGTAAAGTTCTTTTTACCTGCTATTCCTGTTATAACTTTATCTTCATAGTCTATTGCCTTATTGACTATAAATGTTCCTTTATCTTGCGGTCTATTTGTATTCTTTATGTTTATTGGAATTCCTGCTTCTCTTACTGGGAATATTGCATCCTCATGAAGAACTGAAGCTCCCATGTATGATAATTCTCTTAATTCTTTATATGTAATATAACTTATAGATTTAGGATTTTCTACTATCCTTGGATCTGCCATTAAAAATCCTGAAACATCTGTCCAATTTTCGTAAAGTTCAGCATTAATACTTGCTGCCACAAGTGCACCAGTTACATCTGAACCTCCTCTTGAAAAAGTAACTATATTTCCCTCCTTATCTGATCCATAAAACCCTGGTATAACAGCTCTTTCACCTGATGATAATGCTTTTTTTAATGCTGCATCTGTTGCCACGCTATCCAAACTCTTATCATCATTAAATTTTATTACATCTTTTGCATCAATAAATTTATAGTCCAAATACTTAGCTAATACGAGCCCATTTAAATATTCTCCTCTACTAGCTGCATAATCCTTAGATTCCCCATTTTCTATATTTTCTTTTACCTTATTTAATTCTGCTTCTATATCGAATTCAATCCCCAAATCTTCAACAATTTCAATATATCTCTTTCTTACATATTCAAATACATCATCAAGAGATATTCCTGTTTCCGCATGCGCATGGCAAAGATATAATAAGTCAGTTACTTTAGTATCCTTGCTATCTCTTTTTCCCGGAGCAGAAGGTACAACATATTTTCTATCTTCATTTCCTTTTATGATTTCTTTAACCATTTGAAAATGCTTTGCATCTGCTAAAGAACTGCCCCCAAACTTTGTTACAATTGTATTCATTTTATATTCCCCCAATTTTTTTATTTTGCTTATAAAACTTATTTTACCAATAGTTGAAATTAATTCAATACCCTTATTTAAATTAGTTCCCACCCTACAATTATGTTTTTATTACTGTTATAATCTTATAAGAGTATTTTTGAAGGGAGATACATATGATTAGCAAGTTTTATTTACATAATGGAAAAAGTAGAAGAGCAGAGCAAGGACGTCCTTGGATTTACACTGATGAAATAAATGAATACGATGGTGACTATGAAAATGGTGATATCGTTGAAGTATATAATTCAAAAGGGTACTTCATTGGAAAAGGATATATTAATGATAGAAGTAAAATAGCCATAAGAATTATGACTAGAAATCAAGAAGAAGAAATTGATAGAGAATTCTTTAAAAAAAGATTTGCTGCAGCCTGGGATTATAGAAAAACTGTTATCGATACTTCTTCATGCAGATTTATATTTGGAGAAGCAGATTATCTTCCAGGTTTAACTGTAGATAAGTATGAAGATTACTATGTAATTCAAATTTCAACTCTTGGTATGGATAAATACCGAGACATTATCGTTGACATATTAGTTAATGAATATAATGCTAAAGGGGTTTATGAAAGATCTGATATTGCTACTCGTGAAATAGAAGGACTTGAACAAACAAAAGGTTTTTTAACTGAGGAATTTGATACAAATGTTCAAATTGTCGAAAATGGAGTTAAGTATATCGTAGATTTAGCTGAGGGACAAAAGACTGGCTTCTTCTTAGATCAAAAAGAAAACAGAGCTGCTATACATAGAATTTGTAAGGGCAAATCTGTACTAGATTGCTTTACTCATACTGGTTCTTTTGCACTTAATGCTGGAATATCCGGGGCAAAATCAGTTCTTGGTATAGATGTTTCTCAACATGCAGTTGATTGTGCCACAAGAAATGCAGAGCTTAATAACTTGCAAGATACTGTAAAATTCGAATGTCATAATGCCTTCAATGTTTTATCTTCATGGTCAAAAGAAGGTAGAGAATTTGATGTTGTTATATTAGACCCTCCAGCTTTCACTAAATCAAGAAATACTATTAATGGTGCCAAAAGAGGTTACAAGGAAATTAACCTTAGAGGATTAAAGATGGTTAAACCAGGCGGATACTTTATAACATGTTCATGCTCACACTATATGAGTGAAGAATTATTAAAGAAAACAATTAATGAAGCTGCTCATGATGCTCATAGAAGCTTAAGACAAGTAGAATTCAGAACACAATCTGCCGACCATCCAATACTATGGAGTTCAGATGAAAGCTACTACTTAAAGTTCTTTGTATTCCAAGTAGTATAATAAATCAAAAAGAAAGATACTTGTTATTTTAAGTATCTTTCTTTTTATTCATAAATCCTCTTTTTTTCTCATAATATAAATCAAAGATTATTAGGGGGTTTTACTATGTTAATGGAGAAAATGGACTTAATCTATGCTGTATTAAAAGATGATGGTTTTCACTTATCCAGCGCTTCATACGAAAAAGATGAGTATCATATTTTCTATAAAGATGGTTTAATTTTAACCATAGACTTATCTACTGATAAACCAGATGCAACAATGATGTACTTTGATATAAGTCATGAATTTGTATCCTATACTTACGAATTAGACACACCTTCCTCTTTCGATGACTTATTAGAACATGTTTCTAATATAATTTCCACAAACAACATGATAAAAAAATGGAATCTTACTTTATATGAGTTAATCCATCTTGATAAATTAATTTTCTTATCAAGAAGAGACATAGAGCAATATTCAACTCGTAATAATTTAAATTCTATAAAAATAGACAGAATAATGAATTTTGATAAAGAATTATTTGACATGACTCTTGGAGCATCTAATAAAAATAATCAGATAAATTTATTATATAAAAAACTATCATCAAAAAATTTTAGAATAATCCTTGTTGAAAAAAACAATACTGGTTTATGCAACATAACACGAGCTTTATTCATTAAAAATGCATTGTTAATTCCTATTTTCTACGAAGAATCTGGTAACATACTTTGCGGCGAAATCTATATGCAAACAAATAAAAAAATAACTGATAACTATTATATTGATGATACGAATATAATAGCTCAATCTAACTCAGCTTATTTATATAGATTTAAGTTTACTGACAATACCCTTGAAGATATAATAGGACTTATGAAAAATAATTCTATTGTATCTGCTAATTTCAAAGACAATTTATACAAAAAAATTAATTTATCTCATAGTATAAATCATCTCGTTAACAAATATCATTCAAGAATAGATTCTATTATTAATGAACTTTCATCTGATGATTTATCACTTCTAGGAATAGAAAACTTAAAAAATTGCAGATAGCTAACAAAAAGGCTAGTATAAAATCTTAATTAAATAAAAGATTTTATACTAGCCTAATATTTTTATTCAAATAAATCATACAGACCATCACTATATGACCAAGCTAAACAATGTTTGGGATAACCTTTTTTGCTAATATTCCCAACTCTTAATACTCGCTTCTTAGTTTTGGAATCTATTATTTCATGCCTTAATGATTTCAACACTAATTCAACTCTATTAACATAAAATTGATCCAATCCATCTAAAGGTTCTCCCCATGCTGCAATTATATAGTCAGCTTTTCTTATTTCTTCAGCAATAATTTTATCATTATAATTATTGTTTTCATTGCCTTCTACATACTGAATTCCTTTTGAAAGACATTCTTCGTATAAATCTCCTTTTTCATATTCATATATTGAAAAAAGATTTACTATTGCTAAGTTTTTTATTCCATTGAATTCACTTTTGTTCCTATCTAAATATTTAATAATTCTTTTATATAAACTATTGCAACTGTTCTCCTCGGCTCCTTTTGGTGCCCTAGACACAACCAATAAATTACTTCCTTCTTTTCCAAGCTTAAAAGAAATCTTATAGCATCTTTCCCCCTTACCATCTTCTAGAATAGTAATCTCATTCTTCTTAATGGTCTTAGGATATTTACATCTACACATAGCCATCCCCTCTTTTATTAAATTACTAAATACTTATTTTTATATAAATTAACTTATTCCTATAATATGATTATCTATATACTCAGGTACTACTCGTGTAACATTTTTTTGTATACAATATTCGATATCTTTCTCAAGATTTAGCCCCATCATAACACCATAATGCCTTGCTTTTTTCATATAATCTATAATATTGGGATGATCCTCGTATGCTATATGCGCTGTTTTTGCTATATCAGTTAAATCTAGTTTTGAAGTGCTTTTAATAACTTCATCTATTATGAAGCCTGTACAAATAAAATCATCCATTGAAAACTGTCCATTTGTTCCTGCATTCACTATCACAACATCCTTATTAAGTTCTACTAGCTTTTCAGCTACTGCTTCCCCATTAATCATACAACCAATGAAAATTCTATCTGCTGTCGTACAACTTGTTAATGCTCTTGTTCCATTAGTAGTTGTAATTATAAGATGTTTATCTTTAACTACCTCTTCATCATATTCCAATGGAGAATTAGAGAAATCAAAGCCCTCTATTTTTACAGCTCTTCTTTCACCTCCAAGAACACATCTTTCTTTTCCTAATTCCTTTTGTTTTTCAAAAGCCTCTTCTACTGTAAGAAATGGTATAACACTCTTTGCACCATTCTTTATTGCTGTAGTAATTACTGATGTTGCTCTCAAAATGTCAATAACTACTACAACTTTATCTTTAATTAATTCTTCTTTTATATAGTCAGCTGAAATTATAACATCTATGTTCATATAATCACCTTACTTAAAATACTTTCCTTGATATACATTCTGTTCTTCCATTGCTTTATCTATACCATTTAAAACTTCCCATTTTTTAAGACTCCACATAGGTCCAATTAATAAAGCTCTTGGTGCATCACCAGTAAGTCTATGTACTACCATTTCTTCTGGAATTCTTTCTACTGCTCTACACAATAAATCTATATACTCTTCTTGAGACAAAAATTCCAATTCTCCTCTTTCATAAAGCTTCACCATAGGTGTGTTTTCCATTAAGTGAAGCAAATGAAACTTAACTCCTTGAGCCCCAGAATGAGCAATGTAATCAACTGTTTTTAACATATCTTCTTTAGTTTCTCCAGGTAAACCAAATATAGAATGAACTACAAAATCAATATTTCTTTCTTTAAGTCTCTTTATTGCATCTTCAAATACATTTAATCTATATCCTCTATTGATTTTTCTAGCAGTATCATCATTACAAGATTGTAATCCTAGTTCTACCCATACATAGAATCTCTTATTTATTTCTTCTAACAAATCAAGAACTTCATCACCTAAACAATCTGGTCTTGTAGCTATCGCCAGTGCTACTACTCCCTCTTGCTTTAATGCTTCTTCATATTTTTCCCTCAACACTTCAACTGGTGCATAAGTATTTGTGTAAGCTTGAAAATAAGCAATATATTTACCATGCTTCCACTTCTTATTCATCATTATTTTTATGTCTTCAAATTGCTTACTTATAGAAAAGTCTCTATCTCCAGCAAAATCTCCTGAACCTCTTTCACTACAAAACAAGCAACCACCTTTGCTTATTGTTCCATCCCTATTAGGACAAGAAAAACCCCCATCTAAAGATATCTTAAATACTTTTTCACCAAACTTATTCCTCAAAAAATGGTTTAAAGTATGATATCTCTTTCCATTCCATTCTCTTGTCATTATAAACGCCTCCATATAGTTTTAATACACCCCTATGATAACAGAATAATTAAAAATTAGGAATTATTTCGTTTAACTAACTGCTTATTAAAATCAACTATATATTCTCCACTTTCTGTTGCCCCATCTACTATTGGCTCTACATTTATTATTGTTCCTTCTTCAGTAATCCTTAAGACATCTACTGAATATTGAGTAGGTGGAAATATCTTATCTAATTGTAATTCAAGTAAACTACCATCTGGATTTTTATAAACTTTTATCGAATCTCCTTGACCTTCTGTAGAAATTTGAACTATTAATTCTCCAACATCATCTGAAAATAAAATTTTATTCACTGTAGAATTACTTAATATATCATATCCTGTTATCTTACCTACAATAGATTTTTCTACTAATTCGTCTAAATTTTCAGTATTGTCATTAGATTGCTTTTCATTATCATTTTCTCCGCTACCAGCAACAGCAGGTTCTGATTGTTTAATCATAGCCATTATTATTGCAGTATTACTTCCATCATTAAGTGACATAGCTATTCTTTCGCCTTGAAACCCAATACTAACTTTATCTATAGTTCCTATAGGAACATCCTCTTTATTTATTACAACTTCATTTCTCTTAGGATATATTTGTCTAGGTAGTTCCTTCATTTTAAGAAGCAATTGACTTTTACCTGTGCTTTCTTCCCTAATTCTTAATGTATCTCCACTTCGATATACTTGCTTTAAGCTTTCACAATGAACATTTGTTATTAGATAATTCTCCTCTTCCTTTTCTATCTTCAAACTAATTTCATCAAGTTCTGCAGTTACATCTTCATCATTTCCTCTAGCAACTTTGTAATTAATATACGCATAATCCGCTTTTTCAATTATTCTATCTATTTTAAATGAATTAATTTTATTATTTTGAGCTTTCTCTAGTTCATTAGCACTTATTTTAATATCTTTACAATAGCTATTAGCTTTATCACTATCACCTTGAGATAAACTTATCATATATGCTTTTGCTGTTTCCTTAGCCTTATCTATTTCAAATTGCAACTTACCTATATTAACCTGGCTGTCTGTACATCCAGCTAAATTAAACAAAAACGTAAAACATAACAATCCTAATAAAAATTTTTTCATGAAAAACTTCTCCTTTCATCTAATAAAATTAGTTTTCCATAGAAATTTTTCCTTATACTTTTTACTTAGAATAAATCACTATACCAGAATAATATATTGTTACTAGAAACAATTTTGAAAGTAGGTATATTGTGAGGAAAGAATTTTTAAAAATATTTCAAGTATCTGTTGTATTTATAGGAACAATAGTAGGTGCCGGATTAGCCTCTGGTAAAGAAATAACTCAGTTTTTTACTTCATTTGGGATAAAAAGCTTTTTAGGTATAATATTCTGTGGAGTTTTTTACATAGTAATGGGAAGTATAATTTCTAAGATAAGTATAAGCTATAATCTTAATTCCTATAGCGATGTTATGAAACTCATAAGTCCAAATATGTTAGGTAATTTTACAGGAGTAATAACAACTTTATATTTAATATCAAGTGCTTCAATAATTTTAGCAGGAAGTGGTGCATTAATTAATCAATTCTTTGGAATACCAAAAATAATTGGCTCCCTTATAATGCTTGCACTAGCAGCTTTTTTCTTACTAAGAGGTACTGATGGATTAATTGAAGTTAATTCTTTTATAGTTCCAGCATTAATAATAACTATGACAACAATTCTTGTTTTGTACTTTGTATTTTGTAACGATATGATTTCAATAGACAACATATCTAGTTTTGAGCCCAAAAAGAGTGGAATTATAATTTCAACAATACTCTATGCTGGATATAACACCTTATGTAGTTCTGGTGTATTAGTTCCATTAAGTAAACAAATGAAGAAACCAAAAATAATGATTACTGGTATATGTTTTGGTGCTCTAGGATTGACCATTCTTTGCTGTGTAATCAATTTAATGTTAACAATAAACCAACCTTATATTTATGAATACGAAATTCCTTTATTATTTGTAGCCAAAAGATTCGGACCTGTTATACAAGCTCTTTTATTGATGATTATATGGCTAGAAATGTTTTCAACAGAAGTTTCAGATGTCTATTCAATAAGTAAAACACTTGAACAAACTTTTCACATTGAATTTAAAAAAGGAATATTTATAGTACTTGCTTTTGCTTTACCAATATCTCAAGTAGGATTTACCAACCTTATTTCAACACTATATCCTATGTTTGGTGTCTTAAGTCTTGTATTTATAACACAATGTTTATATTTCTATTTCAAACATAAAAAAAGTGGAGAAATACAGTAATCGTAGTATAATTAGGGGTGCAAGAATTATTATATTCTTTAACATTAAGTTACCAAAAAGGAATTGATTGTCAAATGAAATATTCTTCACAATTAGAAAGTTGTAATTTATGTAATAGACATTGTAATGTTAATAGACTTATCGGAAAGACTGGTTTTTGTAATGCTGATGATAAAATAACTGTTGCTCGTGCTGAACTTCATCTTTGGGAAGAGCCTCCTATTTCCTTAGGAAAAGGCTCTGGTGCAGTATTTTTTTCTCACTGTAACTTAAGATGTGTATTTTGTCAGAATCATGAAATTAGTCAAGAAAATAAAGGTCTTGAAATAACAATAGATAGATTAAGTGAAATTTTTTTAGAACTTCAAGATAAAGGCGCAAACAATATAAACTTGGTTACTCCAACTCATTACGTTCCTCAAATTAAAGAAGCCATTGATTTAGCTAGAAAGAATGGATTAAAACTTCCTATACTATATAACACTAATGGCTGTGATACTGTAGAGACTATACAATCATTAAACGGATATATAGATGTTTATCTTCCTGACTTTAAATATTTTGATGATAAATATGGTATAAAATATTCAAAAATAAACAACTATAAAGAAGATATTCTACCTGTTTTAATTGAAATGTTTAAGCAAGTAGGAAAACCAGTTTTTGATGATAAAGGCAGAATTATTAAAGGAATGATTATTAGGCACCTTATGCTTCCTGGTCTATTATTTGATTCCAAAAAAGTTATTGATACAATATATAAGACTTTTGGAGATAATGTTTATGTAAGTATCATGAATCAATATATACCAATGTTTAATGCTTGCAATTATCCAGAAATTAATAAGCGCCTTAACCCAAAACATTATGAAAGTCTAATTAATTATGTAACTTCAATTGGTATTACAAAGGGATTTATACAAGATCAAGAGAGTGCTAGCACAGAATTCGTACCAAACTTTAATTTTCAAGGTATTTAAAACAAATGCAGAATACAAAGTTTTGTTATCAAACTTGTATTCTGCATTATTAGTATTAGCTTAACTAGGATATCTAAAATTCGGTCTAAACTCTTTTGGTACATTGTTACTAAATGGTGGATAAAATGTATTATCAAGAGAACCTCTAAGTTCTGCTATCTTAGATACTCCTACATAAACATCAGAAATCTTATACCAAGTTGCATAATCTACTGTACCTGTTTGTGGTAAATTAAATACACTTTGAAATACCTTTACTGATTCCTTTGTTTGATCATTAAATGTTCCATCTACCGCTACTTTTGGTATAAGTGGATAGTTCTGCGATATCCTATTCAAGAATTCTTGAATCATGCGTACTTCTTCCCCAGACGAACCTACAATTAAATCGTATCCTGGATAAGAAGATGGTGATCCCTTAACTTCATCAGCAGTACTAAGTTCTATATCATTACCATAGTAATAAGTTAAAATTTCATAAGGCGCTTTGCCTTGATCACCTAAATATTTACTTCCCCACTGACTAAGCCATTCAGGACATGTTACGCTCTTTCCATCACAGTACTGAGTTAATAATGGTTGTTTTCTGCCATATCTCTTTACAAATGTTGAAAAAATTTCATCTGCTATGGCACTTATATTATCATAAATATTTCTACCATAATTAAATGCATGATCATATGCTGTAGAACTAGTTATATCAAAATTTTTACCCTTACCTCTGTACCATTCAGTATAAACTCTGTTTAAAGTAAAAGATATAATACAAAATAAATTTGCTCTTATTGTAGATTCTGGCCATGTGGAGTATATTTCACATGAGGCAACATTTTTAATATAATCTTTGTAATATACCGTATAATTAGGTGCTGTTGCATCGTTAGGGCTACCTTGATGGACTGTAACAAATTCTGGTATTACTGGTTTAGCAAGAACAACTCCACTAGAAGGTTTAGGTAACGGTTTATCTGGATTTTCAGGTATTTTTGCAGGATAATCTCCGAATAATGTATTAGGTAAAATATTTATTAATTGATCTTCAGGTGCTCTAGTATTGCTACTAGGAGATAATTCTATTTTTTGTAATGCAGTTCTTTCCGGAAACACTTGCACATTTCTAATTATAACTTGCTCAAACCCACTTCTTTCAACAGTTATATCATAAAGACTATAAGGTGCATTGTTGGATGGATTCTGTGAGTATTCAATAGGTGGTGCAGCTAAATCAATAACTGATGTGCTTCCCGAAGAATCAGTCTTCAAATCTACTCTGTAACCTCTTTTGAACTCATTAGGATTTGTAGAAGAAGGGTTCACAGTAACATTACAATTATCTACTGGCACATAACTATCTTCTCTATAACATTGAACTCTTAACTGTCCCTCTGCCATTTAATTTCTCCAATTTATATTATTTCATCATACTAATCTATGTTATAGTTCTTTTATTTGTGATTGTTTGTAAGGGCTTACATATATAAAGACTTCCTATATTAAATTCTTCATACTTATCCTCACTTCTGCAATTTGAAAAATCCCTTCTAAAACTTGGTCCACTTGAATTAATAATATTTAATGTTGTACTTATTTGCTTCAAACTTTCATAAGCACATATCTCTCCATATCCCCAGCTAGTATCAGGATAAACAACATCTTCCCTTTCCTTCTTCGCTCCAGTAATTAGGTAATGTTTAAGCCTATCTCCGTAAAGATACGGATCTACATTTTTAATTATTCCCCATTGCATCATAAGAGCGCATATCCCTGTAACATGAGGTGTAGCCATAGATGTACCAGTCTTTCTTCCAAAAGACTTATTAGGAATAGTTGAGGTTATATTTTCTCCAGGAGCAACAATATCCGGCTTAGATTCTGAATATAAATCTATTCTTCCACGCCCACTAAAAGAAGATATACTTCTAGTTATAGGATTATAGCTTCCAACAGAAATAACTGTTTCTACAGTAGCTGGAATACCTAATGTATTATTCACTGTTGGAAATAGAAACTTTGTTTTCTGATTAAGCCCTTCTAGAACTGGAAGCCACATATCATATATTCCACTATACTCATTTACTATCCTAATTTTTATTGTCCACTCGCCTGAAATAATATAATTTCCTTGGGTAATTAAAGATATTCCAATTTCACCACTGACATCAAATGGTTTAGGTCCAGTATCATATATTTGATATTTATTTCCTGAAATAACGCCTTCTTTAAATCCCTCTTGAACAAGTATTGGACCAGTTGACACATTATTGGGGGTTATTAATTCTATAGTTACTAATGGCAAAATTGATTTATATAAATTAATCACAACTGCAGTTTCATCTTCTGCAACATTAAATTTGATAATATTTTCTTTTTGAAGAGTACCTCCAATGTGATGAGATGCATCACCTTCATTACCAGCCGCAACTACAATTGACACTCTTTCTGATGAAGCTATTGTTTTAATATACTTTTCCAACAAACTCTTGCCATTATGAGCACCATCATTAGTACTTAAACTTATATTTACTGCCATAGGCATATTTAATTCTATAGATTTGTCTATCAAGAATTTTAAACCTTTCATTACTTGTGTACTTAAAGCAAAAGACCCCCTTGCAATTTTCACCATCATAATTGATGATTTAGGTGCTACTCCATAGTAATTCCTATCTATTTCTCCTCCTGCACAGGCAATTCCAGCAACATGAGTTCCATGTTCAATAACATCATAAGAAGGTACTATCGAGTATGGATCATTGGATTTTAATGCTTCATTAATAATATTTTTATCGTATATTTTTGCATTATCACTTAAATCATATATATATTCAATACGAGTTGTATTATCGCTATTTTTAAATGCTGGATGGGTGAAATCTATTCCTGAATCAATAAAACCTACTACAATACCTTCTCCATTTAAATTATATTCTGCTTGTGCTCGATCAACGCACGCCGCTCTATTGCTAATAGTTTCAGTTAAATATAAGCTTTTAGGAAGTTCAATATATTGGATATCCTTGCTTTTTGCTAAATCGGTAATTTTATTTAGGCTAATCTCTACTATTCCATATCCATACCCTAAATCTTCAAATTTAGCTCCAATATTACTAATATATCTTTTTACACTTTCAGACTTTTGGCCATACAAAATAATAACTTCTATCTTTTCATCTTCAACACCATTTAAACTTGCTGCTAAATTTATTTTTCCTAATAATTCTCTTGGCAGGTCTCTTAATATGCTAAAAGGAGTACTTGTATTCTCTATAATTAATCCCTCCACATATAAATAATACTTATTAATATATGAAAAAACAGTGTATATATGTTACTTAAACATGTATACACTGTTTTACTATTAAAGATTTATAACGTTATTTCTAATCTTTCAAGCTTTGCAATAACTTTAATATTATTCAATTCAATAGTTTGAGTCATTACTGATCCAGCATTGCTTATAAGTAATGCTCTTGAATTTCCTAAAAGCTTAATTTCTCTAATATATCTCTTACCTTTATTTTCAATTAAAAAGATTCCATTGCTAGCTTCTTTAACCAAATATCCAAAAGCAATATCTCCCTTTAGCATTCTAAAACCAGTCATGTCATTATCTTCAACTTTTAAGTATAAAACTTTATCAGCCGGATGGCCTTCAACTTTATTAGAATAATTAGGAAGTTCTTTTTTTCCTAGTACCTTTTTTAATGAATAGTCATATATATTTACTGACTTTAAAACTGACGAAAAAGCATCTGTCCAAACTTCTGAAGTTTCACCTAATGTTCTAGGTATAGCTTTTTTAGATTCTTTTCTTACTGGTATCTTTTTTTCTTCTTTTTCTTCCTTAAGTAATTCATCAGTTGCAATCATGCTGATATCATTCAAGTCAACTTTTAGAAATTTAGCCGCTCTATCAATAAAATTTTCTTGAGCAACTTTTCTTCCTGTTTCAATTTCATTTATATATTTATCAGATACACCAAGCTTCTTTGCTAAAGCCTTTTGAGAAACTCCAAGACTTTCTCTAGCCGCTTTTATTTTCTCCCCAACTCTACTCAATTTCTTTCTTCCTTTCTACTTTGCATGGCAATCCATTGTCTTTCTTCAATCATATGATTTAAAAGATATTCAAATGTCCAATTAATTGTTGTTTCTGTTACAACCGCAATAATACCACCCTTAATAAATGATCTTATATCTTTGATAGCTTCTACTAATCCTTTTTCATCATAATTATTGAAAAGAATCAACTTTTCATTAGGCATTCTATTATTATAGTTTAGTATCTTTATTCCCTCTACTATATCCTTTACCTTCATTTCTGCCATATCATCAGTTACTACTATAAGTTTTAGGTCTGCTTTCTTATTAAGCTTTTCTAGTTCTTCTTTTGTAAGATTATAAACTAAAATGCACTTATTATTATCTAGCATCCTAATAATCACCTCAATTAATCTTCTATTATTACAGGTGCATCATATTTTACTCCAAAAGTATCAACTGTCATAGTTTTTATTCTTTGGTCTTCATATGGCTTATCATCCCAGTCTCTCTTAGCATTAACTATTTCATCTACAACTTCCATACCTTCAATCACTTTACCAAATGATGCATATTGATCATCTAAATGTGGTGAATTTTTAACCATTATAAAAAATTGGCTTCCAGCTGAATTTGGATCCGCAGTTCTTGCCATTGAAAGAACTCCTCTATCATGCTTTAATTCATTCTTAAATCCATTTCTTGAAAATTCACCTTTTATTGAGTAACCAGGACCTCCCATACCATTTCCGTCTGGATCCCCCCCTTGAATCATAAAACCAGGGATTACTCTATGAAATATAATTCCATCATAGAATCCTCTATTTATTAAATCTATAAAATTATTTACTGTATTCGGTGCTACCTTTGGATAAAGTTCTGCTTTAATAACTCCTCCATTTTCCATTGTTATAGTAACTATTGGATTACTCATATTTATTTCTCCCTTCAAATAAGACTACTTAATGTTATTATTATATCTTATTTATTATATTTTATAAATAAATAAGTACAAAACTTGGATAAATAGGAGTTTCTTTAAAACAAAAATCACTACCTAGATAATTCTAAATAGTGATCTGAGTTTTATTTTTCTAGCCTCTTCCATTCTATAGCACCTATCTTAGCATTAATTTAAAAATGCAGTTCCTAAAACAACTCTTGTATAATCATTTTTATTTGTCAAATTTTTAACATTTATCCCGTTAAAAATATCTTCCCTATTACCATTATATAAATTATCTCCAAATAAGCAATTAAAGAAAGTAGCTGGTACTGTATCTATTCCTTCAAAATTTAATGTTACGCCTTCATTCATATATTCCTTAACTGTTTCTCTTAAAACTATTGCATCTTCTACATTGATATTATTTCCTAAATACTCTTTTACATTTATCTCCACAACATTCACCTCTATATTATTATAATTTTCTGAAAATTCTTTTTATATTATTATAATAGCAACAGCAATTAATTTTGTCAATATTTTAACAAAGTTTTTTTTAAAAAAGTGATCAATGAAAATTTATATTCATTAATCACTTCTCTCTAACTATACAAAAGCTCTTTGCTAAGCTTAATCATATCTTGTTTTTCTGATGAATTATAAATCTCTATTTTCCCTTTATGACAGTTAGTATTTAGCAAGTCATTCTCTATTAATTGCCTTTTTAGTTCTTTAGAAGTTCCAAAGCCACCATCTATTATAGGTACATCCTTACCCACTACTTTTTGAATTGTTTCTTTTACAAATGGATAGTGTGTGCATCCTAAAACAATTGTTGCTATTTCTTTATCTTTAAATTCACTAAATTTTTCTCTAATATAGTCTTCTACTTCTTCACCATTTATCTTACCACTTTCAACAAACTCAACCAAATCAGGACAAGGCATAGGTATTATTTCTGCTTCTTCATCATATCTACTCATTAAATTATTAAATTTCTTTTCAGCTAAAGTTACCGGTGTAGCCATAATTATTACTACCCCTTGCCTATGCATTTCTACTGCTGGCTTAACAGCAGGTTCAATACCTATTATTGGTATCTTAGGATATGTAGCTCTTAAAGAGGCTACTGCTGCACTTGTGGCAGTATTACAAGCAATAACTATAGCTTTACATCCTTTGCTTAATAAAAATTCTACATCTTTATATGTTAACTCTTTAATTTCCTCTACGCTTTTTACTCCGTATGGAGCATTTTTAGAATCTCCAAAAAAAATAAAATGTTCATTTGGCATAAGTTTTATAGCTTCCCTTAAAACGCTAATACCACCTACACCTGAATCCAAAAAACCTATTGGCATATTTTTAGTATCCAAGGTATATCACTCCAATTACTTTTTTATAACTATTTTATTACTTTAATTCAAATAAATCTATACATATCTTCACATATGAAACCATTTTATCATTTTTATACTCTCTAGCCAAATTGTTTTCTATATTTTGTTTTTTGTAAAAATAATGGTTATATTACATATATTGTTGTATAATTATAATATTGAATTAGTATGAGGTGAATTAATTTATGAGAATTATCCCAATCAAATGCATTCCTAATGATTCTTGCCTAGGAAAAACTATTTATGATAGTGATGGACGAGTCTTGCTGAAATCAGGCACTAAATTAACTTCTATAATATTACGTAAAGTAAAACAACTTGGAATTTATTCACTATATATTGAAGACGAATTTAGTTCAAATGTTCTTGAAGATGTTATTAAGCCTGAACTTAGGCAAAAAGCTGTTTCTGCTTTAAAAGAAACCTTTAATAACATTTCTCGCTTTAATAGTTCACATAAAGCATCGGTAGGAACTGATGATTTTAAATACTTTGCTTCAATACATAGTATAGCAAAACAAATTTTAGACAACTTACTTAATAGCGATAATATTTTAGTGTCACTTATTGATATAAAAAATTTAGATTCTTATACATACCAACATAGCGTAAATGTAGCTGTTCTTTCATTAACTCTTGGAATAGGGTTAAAATTACCACAAAAGGACTTACTTGACTTATGTATTGGTGCTTTATTACATGATATCGGCAAGGTCTTCATTCCACTAGAGATATTAAATAAACCAGGCAAACTTACAAATGAAGAATTTTCACTAATTAAAAAACATACAGAAAAAGGATATGATTATTTATATAAATATTATGATTTACATACAGCTTCAAAATTAATTGTTCTTCAACATCATGAAGCAATTAATGGATTAGGTTATCCTGAGGGAATAAAAGGAGATAAAATTTCTTCTTTAGCTAAGATTGTATCTATAGTTGATGTTTATGATGCACTTACTTCTGACAGACCATATAGACGAGCTTTGTGTGCTAATGATGCTCTTGAATATATTATGGCTAATTCAGGCACTAAATTTGACTATGATTTAGTAAAAATGTTCACAAAGTTAGTTATTCCATTTCCACCAGGTACATTGGTACGACTTAGCAATGGTGACTTAGCTATAACAGAAGATACCCCAGTTAACTTTCCACTAAGACCCAATTTAAAAATACTTGAAAGTTCAAACCCAGAGCTTAAAGGGAAAAAATTTAAATTAGTAGACAATTTTTCAGTTGTGATTAATTCAATAGAATATAATTTAAATTAATATAATATATCTGAATATAAAAAATAATAAGAGGTATTTTTTATGAGAGTAGTTCCTATAGAATGTATCCCTGAAGGTTCCCTTTTGGGTAAAACAATTTATGACAGTAATGGTAGAATACTATTAACACCAGGAACCGTATTAACAAATTCTATACTTAATAAAATACGAGAATTTAAAATTTTATCTTTGTACATTTTAGATGAATACAGTAATTCTGAAATAGAAGATATAATTAAGCCTGAATTAAGACAAAAAGCAATAAAAACCTTAAGAGGAACCTTTAAGGATATAAACAGATTAAATAGTGTTAAAAACCTCGGCACTACAAAAAATGATTTTGCAAAGATTGCTTTGATAGCTGAGGAAATAGTAGAAAATATATTAGCAAATAAAGATATTTTAGTAAATCTAGTAGATATAAAAAATTTAGATTCATATACTTATCAACACTCGGTTAATGTTGCTATTCTTTCCCTTGCATTAGGAGTAGGTCTTAGATTAAGCAAAAAAGACTTATTAGATTTGTGTTTAGGTGCATTACTTCATGATATTGGCAAAGTTTTTATACCTAAAACAATTATTCAAAAATCAAATTCATTAACTAATGAAGAATATGACTTAATAAAAACTCATCCACGAAAAGGATACAATTATCTAAGTCGATACAGAGAATTACATACTGTATGCAAGCTTATTGCCCTTCAACATCATGAGCACGTTGATGGTACAGGCTATCCTGAAGGATTAAAAAAAGATAGAATTAATTATCTCGCTCGAATTGTATCAATCGCTGATGTTTATGATGCATTAACATCTGATAGAGAATATAGAAAAGCTTTATGTGCATCTGATGCATTGGAATATATAATGGCTTATGGCGGTACTATTTTTGATTTTGATTTAGTAAAAGTATTTATTAAAATAATTGTACCTTTCCCATTTGGTACTGTAGTTCAGCTTAGTAATGGTGATGTGGGAATAGTACAAGATACTCCAGTTAATTTTCCGCTTAGACCAAGTATAAAAATATTAAAAAGTAACAATCCTGATCTAGAAGGATACTCCATAGACTTATTAAAAAATCCTTCGCTTGTTATTTCAGGTCTTGAATATAATCGTTTATAGAATGAGTATGTTTTAGTATTCATTCTTTTTTTAACATGCCATACTTACTCTTTCCATCATAGTTCCTGAATATATGTTGCTTCTAAATGGTGTATGTTCTATTATGTATTCGGCTTCTTTGTAATTTTTAGCTTTAAAGACTATTGTCCATCCATTCTTATCGTATTTACCAGCACACATCATATACTTACCTTTAGTATACTTTCCTAAACCGTCTTTATCTACAATAAGACTTCTAACTTCACCCATATTCTTTAAACTTAATTTTACAAATATATCATTTTTGTTCATAATATCATACCTCCATGCAAACACTTGTTCTCTAAACATATTATATACGAACATTCGTTCTGGTGTCAACAAAAAAAATAAGAAATCCCCTTAGGGATTTCCTATAATTTGACTTCTCTACAACTCCCCAAAGGAGTTGTTTCCACATTCTTAATTATTACTTCTTAATTATTAATTATTCAGCAATATTGAAGATTTCAAGGTCTTTCTTATTTTCAAGATCCTCCACTTTAACATCAACTATAGCTCTCAATGTATCTAAAGCAGTAATTACACCTATATTTCTTTCAACTGCCGCTCTTCTTATTACAAATCCATCTCTTGTTGAATCATTTGCCTTTGTTGGAGTATTTACTACTAAGTCTACTTCTTGATTTTTAATGACATCAAGAATATTTGGTTCTTCTTCATTAAGTTTTCTTACTTCTCTAGCTTCTATTCCTGCTTCAGTTAAAAGCTTACAAGTTCCTTTTGTAGCAACAAATTTATATCCAAGCTTTGATAAGTCTTTTGCCATTGGTAAAAATTCTGCTTTGTTATGTTTATTAATTGTTGCAAGAATCTCTCCTTTACCTGGTAACATTCCAGCTGCTACAAAGCCTTTAAATAAAGCTTCTTTAACATTTCTACCTACTCCTAATACTTCTCCAGTAGATTTCATTTCAGGTCCTAAAGACACTTCTACATTTGGAAGCTTTTGAGTAGAGAAAACTGGAACCTTAACAGCAACATATTCTGGTTCCTTATAGATATCTACTCCATATCCTAAATCTTTAAGTTTAGCTCCAAGCATTACTTTTGTTGCTAAATCAACTATTGGAACCTTACTAACCTTACTTATATATGGTACTGTTCTTGATGCTCTTGGATTAACTTCAATTACATAAAGTCGTCCTTCAAACTCTATAAATTGAATATTTATCATTCCTTTTATGCCTATTGCTAAAGCTAACTTCCTAGTATAGTCTAATATCTTTCCCTTTATGTCATCGCATATATTTTGACTTGGGTACATAGTTACACTATCTCCTGAGTGAACTCCTGCTCTTTCTAAGTGTTCCATTATACCAGGTATTAATATTTCTTCTCCATCAGAAATCGCATCTACTTCAATTTCTCTTCCCATTAAGTATTTATCAATAAGTATAGGATTTTTTTTGTCCTTAGCAAATGCATTTTCAAGATAGAATGTTAACTCTTCTTCATCATGAGTTATTTCCATTCCTTGACCACCAATTACATATGAAGGTCTAACTAAAACTGGGAACTTTAATCTTCTTGCTTCCTCTAGTCCTTCTTTTAATGACCAAACACCTTTACCCTTTGGTCTTGATATTCCT
>JAQXTC010000196.1 GCA_029219285.1 Clostridiaceae bacterium | reverse complement strand
GTTGTCCCACTTAAATTATTTTTACCATTTTGTTTAGATATATTTTTTCTATTTTTATCACTACCTAAATGTAATGAATAAGCAAGTTCTGACATAGTTTTCCTCCTTTCTAGAAGTGACCACTAGAGTGGCCATTTTGGTCATCCAAAATTTCTAACCCCCTAGGAATTTTGTACGCTTGCATACAAAATATCCAGTGGGCTAAGTTTTAACACCTTAGAATCCGTTTACTTTATTCCGTAATAACTATAAACTTCGTAAATAGTTAAAACTACATAAAGTATTAATTTTTAAATTTCTATCGCCACTTTCATTGAACTAAAAGTTCAACAAAACGTGCCACGCTTTTTAAAAATCTTCTTCGGTAACATTATCGGGTATGGTTTCAAATACATCTCTAATGTTTACCTTTATATCATTCGGGTTATTCTTTGTAGCAAGCATTCCCATTGATAACCAATTTTTATCTCCATTATTATTTTTTTGTAATGGGAATACTCTAATAGGAACTTCATTTCTTTGAAGTGGTCCTATATCTAATTTTTCAGTTTCCTTATAATAAGTTCCTTTATAAAAATTAACTTCGTAACATTCATTTAATCTATAAAAGTTTTGCATTATATCTTTAATACTAGTAAACTCACTATACCTAATTGGTACTGAAGTTTGTATTCCATTCAAATCAATAATCATTTCTCTTTTACAATCGATATAGCC
The DNA here is from genome assembly GCA_029219285.1 of Clostridiaceae bacterium. Lineage (GTDB taxonomy): Bacteria > Bacillota > Clostridia > Clostridiales > Clostridiaceae > Clostridium. Next base: position 1,755 of record JAQXTC010000196.1, on the reverse strand, counting down.
TTGATTAAATAACATTTTAAAATCTTCATAGAAAGTGCTTCTAAAATTAACTTTCTTAACCACATACATATTACTTATTTCTTCAAGTTCTATATCATCAATATATCTCATAACAATATCAGCTTTATCATCTCTATTTAAATCAGGCCAACATTCTTCAAATGCATGATATGTTAGTGGTAATTTAATTTTATGAATGTAATCCATATCTCTTTTAAGTAATATATCATCAACAGTAAAATTTAATTGTTCTGCTTGTTGATTAGATATTATCTTTTCTTCTAAATCTTTAATTAAGTTATCTAATTTTTCTGTTTCTTCTTTAAATTCTTCAATCGTAAATAGTTCATTAACAAATCCTTCTTTTAATCTTTTCTTTTTATTATTTAGTTTCTTAATTTCTTCTTCTAATTCACCTTTAGGATTTTCTAATTTATTTTTAAGTACTGGTAGAAAGAATTCATTAACGACTGAATCATATTCAAATACATCATTTAGAATATGCATTATTGCTTCTTCAATTTTATTTTCTTTAATATTATTTTTACAATCTTCACATCTATAATAAAAATACCATTTATCATTTTTAACTTTATGGGTTGCTCCACCTGCAAGTATTCTTCCGCATTTAGGACACTTCAATTTTTGTAAAAAAAGATAAGTTTGCGTTCTCATATAATTTCTAGAATTCTTTTTCTTTTGTACTTGGCAATTTTCCCATAGTTCTTTACTTACTAATGGTTCAACTACATTTTCATAATAAACTGAATTGCCACTTCTTTTACCGGATACATAATCTCCTTTATAAATCTCGTTAGATATTATTTTTAAAATAGTTGTATCTCTCCAATTAGTTTTACCTAATACTTTTTCTTCATTATAAATTTTTGCTATTTTAACATAAGTGCAACCTTCAAAATATAAATTAAATATTCTTATAATAATATCTTTAGTAAGTGGATCAGGTACTAATAATCTATCAACATGTTTATAACCTAGTGGTGCTCTTGCTGGAATATGTCCTGCCTTAACTGCTCCAGATAATCCTACTTTTGTTCTCTCACTTGTTCTTTCTATTTCTTGCTGAGATACACTCATTAATATTCTTGAAATCATTTTCCCATTAGCATTAGTAGTATTAATATCATCATTAGCACAATCCAAATAAGCATTATTTTCTTCTAAAAACTTAATAATATTTTCCCAGTCATAAACACTTCTTGTAAGTCTATCTAGTTTTAATACAACAATAGTATTACATTTCTTATCTTTAATATCTTGTAATAGTTCTTCAAATGCAGGTCTTTTATTACCAGTTTTAGCACTTATTCCGGCATCTTTATAGACTTTATATATCTCATATCCTTTATACTCACACATAGCTCTTAAACGTTTTTCTTGTTCTGGTAAACTAAATCCTTCTCTTGCTTGATCTTCAGTAGATACACGAATATAAAGTCCTGCTATTTTCTTTTCTTCATTCATAATCTTTCAACTCCTTTTCCTACAAAAAAGGGAGTCAAAAATACTAGTTCAAACTAATACCTTTGACTCCACTTAATTTCATATTATATTTTTTATTAATTGTACTTTTGACCATAGTGTACCTCCTTTTTAATAAAAGACGGATACTGCTTGTCATTTATTGGTTTTATATAATATACTTAAAAATTCATTTTGTCAATTCCCTAATTAGGGTATAGATATTAGTTATGTTTTAAATATTTTTCTAATTCAGATAATTTAATCTTATTA
>JAQXTC010000195.1 GCA_029219285.1 Clostridiaceae bacterium | reverse complement strand
TTCATTTACTAATTCTTTACAACAAAAAACAACTAACTTAACAAATAAGTTAGTTGTTACTAAATACTTTATAATATATGCTTTTAATCTAAATTAATAAAATTGTTATATGATCTCTTAAATGGAATCTTATCAATATGATGCTTTATCTCTAAAATTTTATATTCAAGTCCATCAATTCTTACACATAAAGCATCTTTCCTTTGAGGATCTTTTTCTTGTTCATTGTCAACTAATAATTCATCCATTTCTTCTGACATAGTTACAAATTTCATACATTCATCATATATACCCATATCACAAAGTGAATGTTTAATAATCAAAAAATCATTTTCTATATTTCTAATTTTCTGTTCATTTTCCTTTTTACCAGTTTTCTCTTTCTTCTCCAATTCTAAAGATAAGTCAGCAGATAATTGAATCATCCTCATCAATGCTTCATAACAGTTATTAAATTGTAAAGAACTATTCCCCATAACTCTCAACTCCCTTAATAATTTATCATACTACAAGTATATAGCTGGTAAGAAAAATTGGAAATTGGATATTATTACAAAAATACCTATATTATTCGTTTTTTAACCTCTGAATTTCCTTCTGCTGTTCATTAATAATGTTCTTATATTCTTTTTCTTTCAATGTCCACTCTCTACTTAAATTATTAATCAAAGATGCCATTTCATCTGCACTTCCAACTATCCTATTAAATAAAAGTAAATTTGACTTTAATATTTCTGGAATCTCATCATGAGAGTATCTAAGTTTATGATCAATTTCTCCATATCCCTCTTCAAAAATAGTTCTTACTTGAATTTCGGCAATTACCTTTTGACTAGTTGGATAAAACTCTACAAGATAATGAACTGAGCGATATCCTGAAACCCTTGAACGAACTTCAATATTTAACTCCTTAAATACTTCTGTATTATCGCCTTCTCTTACATTGGCTGTAACTTCGATTACTTTCCAAGTTTTCATTATAAATTCATGTATATCCTGCCACTGATCTTTGAATATATGTATAACTCTTATTCCGATAAGATCATTTATTTCCTCTTTATAATTATCTACAGTAAATTTAAAATTGTCGTTGTACTTTTCTTTTCTGTTTCTAGTTTTTCTAATCACTTTTTCAATAAGTCTATCTGGATCCTTAATTCTTGATTTTACAGAATGTACACTAGTTTGAGATCTTAAGATATTAGCAATAAAGTCAGCTTGATTTTTATATGAAATTTCATAATTCACATAATCATAATAAATTTTCTCTAAGTCATTAATATCTATTTTTTCTTTTTTAATTATCTCTTTTGCATGTGGATATTTTTCCAAAAAAATTTCTATATTAAAATTTCTTTTCATACACTATTTCTCCAACAATTCTATACAATGATTTTTATTACTCAAAGCTTCATCATCACAAGGATTAATTTTAAGAACTACATCATAATCCTTTATGGCATTATTTAAATCTCCACTTTTTTGATATGCTAATGCTCTATTAAAGTATACTTCATCATCTTCCCTATTTCCTTCTAAAACTTTCGTATAATCTTCTATTGCTTTATCATATTCTGCATTATTATCATAAGCTATTCCTCTATTATTTCTTGTTTCATCATCATCTGGATCTATAACAAGTATTGATGTATAGTCCTCTATAGCTTTAGTAAAAAGTCCAAGTTTTTCATAAGCTATGGCTCTGTTATACAGTGCATCTTCATCTTCTTCATCTGCAGCAATAACTACTGAAAAGTCTTCAATTGCTTTTATAAAATCAAGTTTTTTCATATACGATAAGCCTCTATTATAGTAAATATCTGCTTCTTCATCAGCAAGTTCAATAGCTTTAGTATAACTATTTATTGCTTCAGTATATTTACCTAGTGCCTCAAAACTCAATCCCATATTATTATAACTTTCTGCAAAGCTTGGATCAATTTTAATAGCCTTCTTGAACATCTTTACTGCTTTTTCATATTCTTCTCTATCATCAAGAAATAATCCTATATTATTAAAGTTTTTATCGTTATTTATAATTTTCAATTTTACAGCCCCCTAAAATTCATAAAGATTCAATCCAACATTTTCATCATACTTTCTATTAACACTTCCTGCTATTTTCCTTATGAATAATTCACATGTAGCACTGATAACAGCTTCATTTAAGTGACCTCCATGAGCTATTCCATTTTCATCACCAAAATTCAAATGTATATGTAAATATGTATCGTTTTCCTTTTTTGATATATTTCCTACTATACTTGTAAGCTCAAAGTCACCATTAAATTCTTTAGAGTAATACTTTTTTTCTTCTACTTTATATAACCCAACAATTATATGATTTGCTGCTCCAAGACCGCTTATTGTTCCAAGCGTAATATCTTCCTTCTCACATAAATTCTTAATGGAAGAAACTAATTCTTCCCCTCTATCTAAACGAACTACATATGTATCATCAAACTTTTTAAATTCCATTATGTATCCTCCTAAAACAATCTTCTTGTGTCTTTTTTATTATATCATTTTTATCACAAAAAATAATTAGGATATATCGTTTATATTGATGCTTGTACTTTTATACTTTCCATAAATTTAAAAAGGATGCTAAAAGCACCCTTTTCAGTTAAGTGAATATTATATTTTAGTAACTCATAATTTATAATAGTTATTTCACATTTATTTAAATTTACTCAAAAGATATATTAACATCAATTATAGCGTCACCTACGCCTAACTGAATACATAATACTTTATCAGCTGATGCATTAGCTGTAAATTCACCATACATTAATGTTGGTGTAGATATATCTACTGTTATACCTTGTTCAGAAAAACATGTCGCTGCATTAGCTGTTAACATATTAGTAAGTTCTGAAATAGCACTTTGTGCAAGTTCATTAAATTCATCTACTGGCATTCCCATCATCATTACAGATGCAATTTTCTTTGCACTTTCTTCAGTCATATCATAGATTATATTTCCTTTTAAATCACCAACTATTCCAACGATTATGCACACTCCTGGGCTTTCAATGTATCTTCCCTTTACAGTCACGCCTTTTTTTTCCACATCTCCAAGACCTAGTTGTGGCATAACATTTTTAAATGCTTTTAAAATAGGATTTAAATGATTGACATCCATTCACTTTCACCTCTTTCAAATCCAACATTAATACCAAAATCACCATACTTAGTTTTTGCTTTGTATGAATGATTAGAAACAACTTCTGCTTTTGAAATACATATTGATTCTCCATGGAAAGTTGTTGGTGGTGCCACTCTTAATCCAAAAACCTTATCCTTTTTATTTATTATAGAGCAGGCATTTCCTGCAAACATATTCGCAACTTCTGACATTACATTTAATATTTCTTCTTGATCTTTTGGCTTTCTTCTAAGCATAATTTCTGATGTGTATGTTGCAGTACTTAAAGACATGTCCAAAATAACTCTACCTGAGTATTTACCTATTATACCCATAATAATAGAAATACCTTCACTAACAATTTCATTGGACTCATCTTCAACATCAGAAATTACTGGTAATTCTTTAAGAAGTCTGTTGAAAATATTACTTACAGATTCTTTAAATGCCTTAGGATAAAATTCTATTAAATCTTCATATAGTTTTTCATCACCCATAACTCTATTTATTAATAAACTTAATTCTTCAGGATCAACTGGTTTTTGAAGATATCCTGAAACATTAAGCTTTTTAGCCTTATTTATTAATTCATCATCCATCATGGAACTTATTATAACAAGTTTTATACTAGGATCTATTTCATGTATAGCTTCAGTACATTCAAATCCATCTGTACCTGGTATTGTCATATCCATTGTTACTAAATTAGGTTTTAATTCTTTAGTTTGTGCTTTAACTTCTTCTAAGCTAGATGCTTCACCCACAACATTAAATCCATTGCTTTCAAGTGCTTCTCTTAATATTGCTATTTGAAATGGTGAGTCATCTACTATCATTATTCTCATATCATTCATATAATCTACCCTTTCCTTCCTTATAATCTAGCAAAATACCAATTAACCCAAATAATTATTATTTACTAAATTAATCATATGTATATTATATTCATTTTTTCGCACTTGTTCAACAAATTTTTATATCCTTTTCAATTTTGTGTAAATAATATTTTCAAACTTTATGGTTAAGCTAATATTAATACAAAAAGGAGGTGTTAAAATGAGTTGTAAACCAACTACTAATAAATCTGATCCTTCATCTTCTAAATATGATGATAAGGTGCATAATAAGGCTCATAACAAGAGTCCTTTCGGAGAAGAGGAGCCATCAACACACACTAAATATAATTAATAATTAATAATTAAGAATTAAGAATTAAGGAAATTGTATTCACTTAACTATTCATAGAATAGAAAAGATATTTAAGTCTTTTCTATTCTATGAAAATATTTGTTTTTTTCTTCATGTATAAGTGTTAAAATTATATAATAAATAACAGTTAAAAATAGAGGTGTATAAATTGCAAATTGATTTTTATTACTTTGGTTACTCTTGCCCAATAAATCTTGAAACTATTCAATTATTAAACTCACTAGATTCATCTAAATTTGAAGTTAGTACAATTAACATTGATGACAATTTAGAAATAGCACGTTCCTTGAATATATACTCACCATTTCTCACTATCTTTGATAAAAAATTAAGATGGCACGGTCCACTTACTAGTAAAATTATTAATGATATATATAATAACAAGATTTCTGAAGACAAGCCGTTTATACTCAATCAATCAAAAATTAAGTTTAAAGGTGAAATAATACAATTAAATACTAGTAATATATATTTAATTAAAGATGGCTGCACAATGACTGATTGTAAAAATAGCTGTATAAAGAAAGCTAAATTTATGATTAACAAATCAGATACTAAAGTTCTTGGTTTCTTAAATTTAAAAGACGGACAAGTTGTTGGTGGTGCTGAATATCTTCCTTCTTTAGCTGTTCCTTATGCTATTCCCCAAAATAAAGATACGGCATTGATAACATGCCTATATCATTCATCAGACAAATTTGATTACAAATATTACCCCTTAAAAGCTTTAGAAAATCATCTTGCATCTAAATATAAAAAAATAATAGCCATCACAGATGAACTAGGTACATATCCCAATGGAACTTTAAGACAATTTCTAAGCTATGGATACAAAGATGAAGGAATACTCTACCAAGATGGAAACTATGCAACACTACATCTAGTTTCTAAAATTCTATAATTCAATTAATTGTATTCTTTTTCCATTTTCCACTCCTATACCTAACAACAGAAACAATAGATGCTGCTATCCAGCCAAAAGGTACTGCCCACCATATTGCACTTTGTCCAATAACATAAGCAAATCCATAAGCAAAAATAACTCTAGTGGAAAGATTAGTTAATGTACTGCCTAAAAACACCTTCATATCTCCACTACCTCTAAGAACACCATTAGTAATTACCATAAGTCCCATGAAGAAATAAAATAATGAAACTATTCTTAAATATTGACACCCAATACCTATTACCCCGGGATTTTCTACTGAATCAACAAACATTCCAATCAAATTATCACCAAATATAAATAACATAGTAACTGCAAAAGCACAAAAAACCCCAATCATTATTAATGCTGCTTTATATCCTTTTTTAATTCTTTCATGCTTGCCTGCACCTATATTTTGTCCTGTAAAGCTAGAAACAGCATTACTCATGTTAGCCATTGGTAGTATTGTAATAGAATCAATCTTGGTTGCTGCTGCATATCCTGCAATCACTATAGCACCATAGGAATTTACAAGAGCCTGTACAAATAAATTACCAACCGAAACAATTGATTGTTGTAAAATAGATGGAATTGCAATCTTAAAAATATTTTTTAAAATTTTTATATCAAAATAACTAAATCTACTTTCTGTTTTCATTACTTTCAAGTTATTAATAAGAACTATAAGTGCTAATACTGCTGCTAGTCCTTGTGAAATTACAGTGGCAGCAGCTGCTCCTTTGACTCCCATATTAAATTTAACAACAAATAAAAGATCGAGAATTATATTAGTAGCTGATGATAGTAGTAGAAACATCAAAGGTGTTTTAGAATTGCCAAGGGCATTGAAAGATGAATTAGCAATATTATATACAAATGAGAATACTACACCTACAAAATATATTTTCATGTATATACATGAATCATTAAATATATCTTTTGGTGTATTCATAAAATATAAAATTCCTTCAGTAAATATATATCCTAAGCACATAATTATGAAACTAAATACTGTAATAAATATAATTGATGTGTAAATTGATGTTTTAACTTTTTCAAAAAACTTACCACCAAAATACTGCGCTATTACCACAGCACATCCTATGCCACAACCGTTTGCAACTGTTATAAGTACAAAAGTTATAGGATATGATGCTCCGACAGCTGCTAAAGCGTTAGCACCAACAAAATTCCCTACAATCATTGAATCAACAATGTTGTAAAGCTGCTGCAGTATATTACCCATAACCATTGGTAAAGCAAAATAAAATAAAATTTTCGAAGGATTTCCTTTAGTCATATCTTTATTCATATTCTTTTCCTCTTTTTACTTTAAAGACTAATTTTTATATCTCTTTTGCTCTAAAGAGAAAAGCATATATCATCACGACTTATACATGATAATATATGCTTTTAAATTCATCTTTGCATCTATATTTACAATTTTACTTTTCTAATAACTTAAATATTATTTGTTTCACATCTTCATCTTTGCCATATTTCATTACATAATTTCTAGCATAATCATACTTTAATGTTTCTTGTAATAAATCTTTATCCATATCTTGAAGTACCTCTTGTAAGCTTCTTTTGGCAATACTATTTATTTCTTTTAGCATCTTAGTATCTCGCTTTTTTCTTTCTGAATCCTTCTTAGGATATCCTATGCCAAATTCCTCTTCAAATAACTTATCTAATGTACTTTGTAAATTAAGTTCTCCAGCCCAGCCAAAATTCAAGCCAAGAGGATAAGAAACAGCATTACCATTATTAATTGTGGCAAAAAGATATGCATCAGCTGGGTTTTCAATGTATCCACAAATTACTCCCGGCATACTATTACATGCTAGCATCATACCTTGACCTGAAGAACATCCAGTTACAATAAAGTCCACTGCTTTACTTTCTAATAAAATACTTATCCATATAGCCATTTGAATATAGGAATAATTCTTTTTTTCTTCTGCAAAAATTCCAAGATTTATGACTTCATAATTTTTATCTTTAACAGCTTTCTTTACACTATTATAAATTAGTTCATTCTTTTCTTTTTGTGAACTAGCTTGTATTACCCCAATCTTCATGTAACATCCTCCAACTAACTAGTATTCATATTTAACAATATGTTCTATATTTTTTGCTATATCATTTAACTTTTCTTCAAAAAAGCTTGGATATGTTTTAAATTTATTTAATTCATTAACAGGTAACCAACATACCTCTTCTTCGGGATCCTGAACTCTATTATTAATTAAATCTCTTGTTCCTTTGGACTTCATTAAAAAATATAAAGCAATTTCATGGCACTTCTTCCCTTCTAATTCCCCATTACCAGTAAAGAAATTTTCATGTATAAAGGCTAACCTATCAACTTCATATTCAACTCCTGTTTCTTCTAACACTTCTCTTTTTACTGCTTCTTCAGCAGACTCACCTATATGAACTCCACCACCTACCGAATAGTAATACTTTTCTTTTACATCTTTTACAAACAAAATGTATCCTTCTTCAATTATTATTGCAGCAGCACGGTAACGAAACCACTTATCATCTTTAGTTAAACAGCAATCATACTCCATAATATCATCACCTTCTATTTTTAATTAGTTCCAAGATTGTAACTCTAATATATTACCTTCAATATCTTTAGCGTAAACAAAAGTTGCTTTTCTTCCATCTTCATAATCTGCATTAACTAATTCTCCTAATGCACTGCCACCTGCTTCTTTAATTTTCTTAAGAGTAGCTTCTACATCTTCCACTTCAAAGGCTAAATGTGCTATTCCAAATTGATTAATATAATCCGTTGCAATTATATCTGTATGTACATATCTCATTTACATAGCCCCCTCTTCACTATAAATTTATGATCTATATTCCATATAGTTATCAACTTTACTAAAACCTAAAGATTTATATAAAGGATATCCTTCTTTTGTATATTCCAAAACGATCTTTGAAACCCCCATATTCTTTGCCTCACTCACTAATAATTTTATTAATTTAGCTGAATGTCCTTTTCTTCTATACTCCTTCTTTGTATATACATTCAAAAGCTCACCTTGTCTACCACTAACATTAGAAGGAAGAGGTGGTGTTTCATAAATACTTAACATGCATGTTGAGGCAATGTTTCCACCATCTATAGCAACATATATTAATAAATCATCACTATCAAGATGTGTTTTTATATATTCTCTAGTCTTATCTTTAAAAAGTTCTATATTATCTATATCTCTTATTAAAGTGACAAACTCAATTCTAGTTTCAACAAAGGCATTAATCTCATCATATTTTAATTTTCTATATTCCATTTTTCACTTACCTCTAAAATATTTCTTTTAAAATCTTATTAATACTTGAAAAACTATCTAGTTTAAATTTAGCCTCTTTAACTTCCCCAAAACCGTAAGCTGCATGAATAAATGGTATTTTAGCATATTTTGCTCCTTCAAAGTCTGTAATTGTATCACCAACATACACTGCTTCTGAAAGATTATTTCTTTCTATAACCATTTTAATATTTTCACCTTTGCACTTACCTGTCCTTCCAGACATCTCAATGTCATCAAAATAATCCCACAACTTATGATAATTTAAAAAGGCTTGTACATACCCATCCTGACAATTACTAACAATATATAATGAGTATTCTGCTTTTAATTTTTTTAGAGTTTCTTCTAATTGCGGATATAATGTAGCACCATGTTCACTTAAATAAACTTGTTCTTCTTTGCAGCATTCCATTAGTATTTTTTTAGAATCCTCTAAATCCATATCTGGCAACATCATACTTGCTATAGTTTCAAGCTGTTTCCCCATGAACCCTTGCATATCTTGTGATGTAATTTGTTTATGCAATTCTTTGTGTCTACCTAAAGCTATATTCCATGCAGGTACTACCTGTTGAGAAGCATCCCACAAAGTACCATCTAAATCAAATATTATTCCTTTCTTACTCATTCTCTTATTAAATTCCTTTCCTATCTATTCTCTAGCCATATATTTTCCTTCAACCTTATTAAAACCAAACTTTTCATATAAACTATGAGCATCTTTAGTCAATAACTTTCCACTAATGCCTTGCAATCTGGTATCATTAACAATAAAATCTACTAGTGCTTTTCCCATACCTTTACCACGATAGTCTTCACTAATAATAACATCACATATGTAATACATTGTTGAATAGTCAGTAATTACTCTTGCAAAACCTACTTGCTTATTATCCTTCTTTAAAAACACACCATAACAAATTGAATTCTCAATAGATTTTTTAATTGTTTCTGTACTTCTATCCTTTGCCCAATAAGATTTAGATAATAAATCACTAATCACTCTTAGCTGCATTTCATTATTAGATTGCTTAATATAAAAACCTTTTTCCACGGTAAGTCCTCCTAACCCCCCTTGTAATTTTTTGAAATTACCCCACCCATTATACCATAATATTACAAAAGATCATAAAAAATAAGGAGATGCAACTACATCTCCTTAATCTATTATTCTCTATTTTTAAGCGCTTCTGCCATAGGCACCTTTAAAACCTTATGCCTTAATATATCCTATTATAGCAATTAATACCTCTTGATTTCAAGTTGAATTATCTTACTTTAATATTAATTAAATAAAGTTATATCACTATAGTCTATTAAGGAATCTTCTAAAAATTCTATTGGTAAAAGTTTATGTTTTACTGTTATCTCCAATCCTTGACTTCTTGCCAGAATAGATAAAGCAATACTATCATATGCAAAATACATTTCTATTGTATTAGCATTTTTCTTCATATTAGCTCTATGATTCTTTAACAAATACGTTAGTCCTTCATTAAATATTTCTTCATTTTTATCCATTATCCCCTTATACGCTTTATAGTAACCTTCAGATATTTGCTTCATTCCTCTTTTTGTTTTGTTACTTTCTAAATAAGTTACATATTTTTCAAAATTGATTCTATCTTCTAATATTAAGTACTTTAATCCATATCCTATCAAAGTATTAGGAAGAAAATCCTCTTTTTCTGCTTCTATTCTCCCTCCAAATAATTTTGCTAAATTAATCATTTTTTCCTTACTGCCACTTAATATTGCATAGAATAAACTTTTATAAACATATGTTGAAACCTCACGTAGATTAACGATAAAGCAGTGCTGCTGCACCGCCTTAAATTTCTTTTTATTTCTGACACTTTAACACACTAATACTAAACCATTCACCTTCAAATGGAATTAAGTCAAATTCACACTTTTCCCCAATTGATTCACCAACACTAATAGTTTCTACTTTTTTAAAACCTAAATCCTTATGAACTAATTCTACACTTTCTTTAATTACTTGCTTATCTGTATCATATCTATTCTTTTGTTCATGGTATTGTTTTAATAATTCGTAGCCTTTTGAACTCTTTTTTATAAATATATAAGCATTAAACAGATCTTGTCCATGTTTTAATACTCTGGCAACCTCTTTTATGCCATATTTCATAACATCAGCCATATTACAGATTCCATAAAAAGAAGTAGCCATATCAATTGAATTACTCTTAAATGGTAAATTAGAAGCATCACATGCTATATAATTAACCTTTATATCAGGATTAATTCTTTTCGCCTTCAATCTATCATATTTCAATACTTCAAAGCTTAAATCAGTACATAGTATTTCCACTTTACTTTTTAGTTTTTTAAGCATTTCAGTAAATAACATTCCTCTACCTGTTGCTATATCTAAGACAAATTCACTGTTACTATTGTTAATATTATCGATAATAAAATCCTTTGCTTTATCGTTTAGTTCTCTTAAATTCTTTGGAGTACCTGCTAATATTTCTTTATCTAACTTGTCATACTCAGTATCTTCATAATACTTACTCCAACTATTCACATCTTCTTGCTCTACTGAGCCAAAATTAACCACCCCATCTTTAATATGATAATGTTCTCCACACTGGCATTTAAGATCACCTTCAATAACTTCTCCATTTTCTTCTTTAGCAATTGATAATGTTAGTTGTCCTTTACACTTTGGACATTGTAATATCTTAACTATCTCTTTATACATTTTATAGCCCCCAAATAGTCTTTATTTTTAGCCTTTAAGCCCTCTTGCTTGTCTTTCCATATCTTCTATAACTATATCGTAAATTTCTCCAAGGCTAGAACAGTATTCTAGTACCTTCCAAGGTTCATTGGTATGGAAATGAATTTTTATAAGTTCATCATCACCTACAGCAAGTAAGCAATCCCCTTGGAAATGTTTAACAAAATATTCATTAATTTTGTCTTCATCTAGTCCCTTTCCTTCAATTAATAATTGTGTATCATATTTAAATTCTAACATTGCACTTCATCCCTTTTCTGTCTATTTTTACATTTATTATAACATACTTATTTAATTATGAGATAATATAACTCCAAAAAGGAACCTTTCTTATTTTCATATAATATAACTCAAATAAATTAATATGAATTTAAAATTTATACTTTGTTATCCATAAAAAAATATCGACACCATTGCAGTATCGATACTCCTTAAAATATTAATAATTTTAGATGTTATCCTCTTCCCACCTTAAAAACTTAGAAATATTATAATATGTGTCATCTAAATTGTCCATCTCACACTTTTTTATTATCTTATTTATTTTTCCCTCTATTTCATTAACATTAAAATCACTTGTTATCATATAGCCTCTAGGAATAATCACTCCGCCATTTTCTAATACTTTTTCTAATCTTTTCGGACTTATAATATCAACATTGAAAACTTCAAATGCTCCATTTATTTCTTTTGGACCAATTCCAACCTCATAAGATACATAAAAATCATCAGTATCTTCTCCCCACTCTTCCATCATCTTAACAAAAGTTTTTATCATTATCATTATTTTCACTCCTAATCTAATATATCAATATGAACATTTCTTAGCTCTTTCTTTCCCCATCCAATTTCGGAATTCATATTATATTGAGTTCTTATCATATTATTTTCTTGAAAATTAGCTCTAAACACTCCTTCTTTAGGCTTATATTGTATTCTGAACGCTCTCATTCCATCAGTACTTTTAAATCCTATTACCTCACCTGTTGCCTTATCAATTATTCGTTCTGCACCTTCTCCTGCCCAAGCTTCACCAGCTTTTAATACTTCTGAACGCGTAGCACTTCCTAATGTTGATAATCCCTTAGGGGATTGCTTTACTCCTGGTAATATCTGTGAATCTGTTAAGTTATCTACATATCCCGGATGCCACCATTTTGATTTACTTACTTCCTCAGTAGCCATACCAATATCCTCCTTAACCTTAGAAGCATCTTCACCTTTTCAGACTTATTTAAACTGTTGCTTCTAGCCGTCTTATTTTCATCAGCTATTGCCTTTAAATATTTGCCTCCAAAAATTTGTACACCTTCTACCTGTATTATTTCAGCTTTTCCAAATTATCTTTACCTTCATTTAAATATTTTAAGATATTAGAAATCATAAAAATATAATTTGTTTCTACTAACCCACCTATTCTATACTTACTAACATTTTCTCCACTTTCTATAATTGCCTCAATTCTCATAGCACATGCATTGTATTCTTCATACTTTTCATCATCTTCATCTAACCCATTATCTGTTTCATAACATGTATCAACTTTTGCTACAATAATTGAATTATCCTCGAACTTCATTTTAAATATTCCCAGTGGATTTTTTGATATTTCCTTAAATAATGGTGCCATCATTCTTTCTTCTTTTTTTGAAAAAAACATGTTAATTTACCTCCTACCCGAAATAGGCTAAGCATTTATCATTCTTTATATTAATCCCCTACAGATAGCAATGTTTTTCTTTCTAGTATTGCTCTTTCTCCTATTCCTATAAGATTGGTTACTGTTTCTATTGCATAATCCACCTCTTCATATTTATCTAATAATCCCACTGCTAAAATATAATTACATATCTTTATTATATCGGTAATAGTTTCTTTCTCAATCACAACGTCATCATATGGATCAATACTGAATAACATTGTAAATGGTATTTGCTTCTTTAATAAATACAAATATTCTAGCAATTCAACATCTATTTCAACATTATTATCTCCTTGATTAATTTCATTAATTGACTTGGCAATATAAAAATTCATCTTTTTCCTCCTAATTTATAACTACTACCACTGTAGGCCCAGACATTACAATTAAAAACACTTCTGAATTTAATCAGAAGTGTTTTTAATTCGTATTTTAAATATTTATTGATCATATCATCTATTTGATAATTCTACCATTCAATATTATTAATAATAAAATGTAGTTCTATAATATACTTCGTTGCTATTCACTCTCTATTAAAAAAAGTTTCCAAATAAAAGTTCATCTTGTGTCAAATTATATTCATTTTTTAGCGTATCTGCCATTTGTGGAATTAGGATTTCTAAATAATCAATATATTTTTCTAATGATTTGTTAAATGTTATAAAATCATTAGTTCTACAAAGATAAAACCTTTTTTTATATCTGCTGAGATTTCTTCTCCTTCGTCACAACATTCCCTCATGAACGTTAAGTACTCCTCTTCCGAAACTTCATCTCTACACTCTAAATAGAATATATTATTATCAAACTCTACTTGTCCTTTTTTTGCAAGCACTTCTATAAAACGGAGTAATACATAAACTTCCTGTAGTAGCATTCACTTTAATTATCTGTTCCAATATATTTATAAGTGAAGGCAATGATGGTTATATTCTATACTCTCCATTATGATACACCGTATTATCGTAAACAATTCCATTTATTATTCCCTCTTTTTTTCTATCATATTAACCTCCTATACTAAATTATTTCTTTCTTCTCCATTACTCTCATAAATTTAATCTTTGCAACATATTATTTGCACTTAAGTTGTTTTTATCAATATTTATAATTTTGTTTGCAATATTTATTGTCAATTCTTTTGATATTACTTTTACATCATAAAATGACAACATCCATTCCATATATTTTACATTATTGTTCCGCAAATTTAATAACTGTTGATTATGAAAAAATGCCATTTGATAAGCTCCCTCAATATGACAAAAAACATTCGTTAAAATATCAAATGATATTTCATGATATGCAATATTCTCTTTTTCCTTATTCATATATTGAACAAATGAATATACTATCATGCTTTCTGTCTCATATGCCATTTTTTCAATTATCTCATATTGCTCTTCAATTGACACCTCTAAAAATTCTATCTTAGCCTTTTCAAAATTTACTTTCATTATTTGTTCTTTTATTATATTATACTTTTTAGCATCACACATAATTTACCTAATCTCCTTATCTTACAAATGCATCTGATATTCTACATTCACCATTGAGTAGAATCTTATATCTTACTTCCACTTCAAATTCATTTATTTGCATAACTTTACAATTGGCACTACCACACGGATACTCTGTACCATTTTCCATAACATTACATATAATTTTTTTTATGCTATCCCAATCTTTATTTTTCACCAACTTCTCCCATTTATGATCATGTCCTAGATTCTTACTTCCTTCAATAATATGCTTAACTTTGTTCTCTGATAAATTATCAAGTTGTTCTAAATACTTAGTAAAATCACCAGACTCACTAAATTTACTTGTCTCCTCAGTAGCCTTACCAATTTCCTCCTTAATTTTAGAAGCATCTTCACTTAATTCTTTGTCTAATTCATTTTCAGCCTTCTTTAAACTGTCACCTCTAGCCTTCTTATTTTCATCAGCTATTGCCTTTAATAATTGACCTCCAAAAATTGCTGTACCTGCAATTGCAACCCCTTCTAAGCTCACTGCCGCTGTACCTACTACTGGTACTAACTGTCCAGTTGTTGCAACCATTACAAGTGTTTCTACAGCATTACTAGAGTCGAATTTAAACATTGAAAGTAAAGTATCCTCATTTACTGTATCTCCAAGGAAACTTAATACATTATCAGTAAACTGCTTAGATAATTGTAGCCCTATCTAAATCTGATACGACTAATCGGTGGCTTTGCTATCGTTGCCGTAAAATAACAAATAAACACATACTCTTTTTTATACAAAATCTCTCTTTAGTTAAACAAATGCTAAAGTATTATTAATATAATTTTTTCTTTTTAAAATAAACATTACATTTATTTCTTAATATAGTTAATTATTTTAAATCAATAAAAGTATAATTTTTAACAATAAATTGAATATAGTTCACTTATATTTTCATCCAAAAAAGCCAATAGATTTTTATTTCTACTGGCTCACGAATCATTAGATTATTTATAAAAAATCCGCATGTATTACATCATTAACTTCTATTAAATCTTTTCTCGTATATCTAAAATAAAACTTTTCAATATTACCTAGCTCTTTAACCTTTTTAACTGGTAAATAGTAAACATCATTTTCAACTAATACTTTTACCATTTTTTTTGTTCCGACTAACTCATCTTTACAGATAACTTCACATAAAACAGTTTTGTCCTGCATATCTTGTACAACATTTCCAAATAATTTTATTTTACAATTATATTCACCTCCTAATTTTAGAAAATCAAAATTATTGTCACTTACTAATGCTGAATCATCAAAACATTTATCAATTGTTCCTGTTTTAGAATTTTTCAATTCTACATTTCTTGTCATTTCATCATCTTCAATATTTATTACTTTATACATAAAATCCTCCTCTTAATCAATTGGATAGAAAGAAACCACAAAACCATTTGTTCCATATGCAACTCTATAACTATTCCCATTAAAAGTATAATCTGCCCATAATCCTTTTGCATTACTCCCTGATTTTATTGGTTTAGTAGATACTACATCTTCCAATAAACTTGGTATATCATTTATTCCCTTTGATGCAAAATCATCCATATGTCTTTCTAAAATATGTTTTAGTCCTTTTTTACTATTTCCATTTTCCAACCACATCAGTTTTCCTTCAGAGTTTTTCATAATCGTAACTATATCATTAGGATTATATTTAACTCCGCTTTTAGCCAACTCATCTAACAGTTCAGTTTTACTTACTTCCTCAGTAGCCTTACCAATTTCCTCCTTAATTTTAGAAGCATCTTCACTTAATTCTTTATCTAATTCATTTTCAGCCTTCTTTAAACTGTCACCTCTAGCCTTTTTATTTTCATCAGCTATTGCCTTTAAATATTGACCTCCAAAAATTGCTGCACCTGCAATGGCAACACCTTCTAAGCTCACTGTCGCTGTACCTGCTACTGGTACTAACTGTCCAGTTGCTGCAACCATTACAAGTGTTTCTACAGCATTACTAGAGTCGAATTTAAACATTGAAAGTAAAGTATCCTCATTTACTGTATCTCCAAGGAAACTTAATACATTATCAGTAAACTGTTCACCATAATAAAAATATTTTAAAGCAGCATTTGGTTTATCTTCTGCTTTAGGATCCTTTATACTAGGTAATGCAAAAATTCGTGTATACTCTACTAAAGCTCCAGTTGTAAAATAACCTGCTTTTTCATACCAAGGCACATCTCTTAAGACTTCCTGATTATCTTTTAGTTCACTTTTATCTGATTCAATACTATTTGTTAACTCATCATACTTATCAGTATACTGCTTAGTTACACCATTTAAAAGCTCAGTATACTCATCTTGCTTTAAGGTAATTCCCTCTGGACTTATCATTTCTGTTACATTAACTATTTTATCATTAAATACCTTTATTGTATCATATATACTCTTTAATCTTTTTGAGTAGTTTATATCAACAGAATAAATTCGTTTTAATATTTTATTAAATTCTTCATAGCTCATGTCATGCTTGTCCACCATGTGCGCATGATAACTTTCTATATCATTAATATAATCCTGCACATTTAATTCATCCATTGTAAAATCTTCTACCCAATCGAAAAGACAAAACTGATCTTCTTCCTCAACGTTCTTCTTTATTATTTCTCTTAAGTGTGCAATAGATTCTTTAGAAAAATCTCTAACTATTCCACTCATTTTAGCCTAATACCTCATTTTTAAATTCATTAATTTCATAAGCGGCCTCTTTATCAAGTTCAATGTAACCTGTTTTAATCTCATCTAACATATAAATTGTCGAATAAATTAGTGTTCTCAAACATTTAATAGATTGAATAAATGCATTATCTACAAGATTCATGCATTGTTTAGTAAAGCCATCACCTTGAATTTCTAATAAGCTTATACCACTTCCGTCAATCTCATTTATTAAATTTTTCAAATTGCTTAATTCATTTTCTATCACTTCATAATTTACTTCAATATTCTCCCCACTCATTATGCAATCTCCTCTCAATACAAATAACTATCGGCTGTATCTATTTCCGATAAAAAGTCTGTTACTGCACTGCTTGCATCAGTAGCCAAACTATTTATTTGATCTTTCAAGTTGTTTACTTCAGCTGAAAAACTCTGTAGATTATTATGAACCTTTCCTGCTTTTATACCTTCACTAAGAATTTTTTGTAATGAATCACTATATGTATTCAAATAACCTGTAAATTTATCAGCTATATCATTGTAATGCTCTGCCATACTAGAAAAATCGTCATCGTTTACAATTAAGTTATCATCTATTTCATCCATATTATATATGTCACCTCATTTCCATATTTCTTCTTAGCTGTTCCCTTAAATCATTTACTCTGCTATTAAGTAGCCTGTTTTCTCTTTTTAATTCATCTATTCTTTCTCTGATGTTATTTATTTCATCATCAACTCTAGCAATACAGTTATCTACTGAATTAGATGCTATTTTTGCTTCATTACCATCAATAAACCCTAACATCTCATCACAGGATTGAACTACAAATCTGGTATTTTGTAATTCATACTTTAATTTTTCAAAGCGATTACGTTTTCCAGTTTGATAATTATAAAGCTTCTCACTCGTTTCATTAAATTTTTTTCTCATTTGCACAAATTCATTAATTTTATTAGATAATCTATTTGCTTCATTTATATTTTTAGTAATTTGACAATTATATTTATTAATCTTTGCTCTTATACTTTCATCGTCCATTTTCTAACCCCTGTTTTACATTTCTTGCCTTATTCTTTCTATATCCTCTCTTAGTGCAAAACTCATAGATTTATAATTTCTTTTCAATACTAATTCATTTTTCATAGCAAGAGTAAATTCTCTTTCAGCTTTATCAGAATAACCTTTATGAACAATTTCCTTTATTCCTTCAAAATTGAAATTTATAAGTTTGCTACTATCTAAATTGCCATTTGGATAAATTACCGCACCATATGTAAAATAAAACTTTTCATTTAAATTTCTTTTAGGTACTAAGAATCTACTTGTTATAATAAACTTCATATCTCTATTTTCTTCTCTTAAGATAAAATCTTGTAATTTTACTACAGTACCTATAGGTAAAATATCTTCAGAAAAATTGGCTATAGAGCTTAAAATATCTCTTTTTTGTTCAGCTGATAATGTAACTATTTCGCCTTCATACTCTAAGTTATAATTTTTGTCATATTCTATTCCATTATAAAGTTTAATAATTTCTTCTCTATCCTCACTAAGTTTTACTGCTAATTTTAATACTAATTCTTTTTCTTTATCATTTAGATAACTTAATTTATCAATCCATCTTATAAGCATTGTAATACTAGCTTTTTCTCGATCAATTTCTTTTGCTATCATCATTATCACCCCTATAAATCAATAAACTAATCTTACCATTTTAAATTGTTGTTTTGAGTAATATATAGAATTTTGTTACCAAAGTCCCGATAATTCAGGACCTTTTTCCTATATATATTGAAAAAAGATACTATATCAATCTCTGATACAGTATCTTTCATATTATGTATGCTTTCTAATTTTAAGTTTTATGATAAATTTCTTAGAATTGTTTTATAATTCCAATTGTCACAAACCTCTTAAATCCACCTTTAATAATACAACATTTATCAGTTATCTTAACTCCAGCAGCACAAAGAATTTTATCTTTATCATCTGTAGACACTAATATAATTTTCTTAGCAACTTTTAAAGTTGCCAATATTAAATCCTTTTGATTTTCTTCAGTACATTTAGTAAATAATCCATATGGTAAATCTAAAATTGCAACATCAAACTCTTCATTAATTTCATGCATGTCTTTTGTCTCAATAACATTTTTGAAATTATAATAGTTTAAGTTCTTTTTAGCATTTGCTGCAATTTGTTTATTTATTTCATATCCCTTAATATTAACTCCAATATCAAGTCCCTCTAATACTACAGTTCCTATACCACAACATGGATCTACAATTGTAGTTTTAAAATCATTACCAATTGCTATATTAATAAGAGCTCTGGAAGTTTCAAGCGGTAAAGCATTTGAATAGGAATAAGGTTTATTGTCATGTTCATGCCATTTAAAATCATTCTTCTCATAAAGGCCAAAATACCATTCTTCTTTTATCTTAGTAACTGCGTAAATTACCTTAGGCTTATGAAGTTCTAAAGTCCCCTGTATATTCATACCTAAGTTTTTTACTACCTTTAATCTAGTATTATAATCCACATCACCATCATTCGACTTTAAATAAATAACCTTAAATTCTTCTAGATTAATTCTTTCCTTCTTCACCTTTTCAATTAACTCTTCCAAAGTATTCGCCGTTATTGAAATATTTATTTTCTCTTTAATAAAAGGACTTCTAGTTGGATTGGTATCTATATCTGTATAAACATACTTCTTTTCAGGAACAAAACCAAAGATACTCTTCATTTCTAAGTTACAAAGTTCTTCATTTCTCTCAGAATTATAATTTATTATATAAAAATACTTTTTATCCTTCATTAGCTTCTCCAATTCAATACTTTTTACTTCTTAAGCTTAATTCTACCACATTATATGAATCTAGTTTATTGCTAATCTATTCTTTTGCTCTATAAGGTATTTTAGACTTTCTAATATTTATCTCTTTATAATTATAACCATTACCAATTAGAAAGTATTTTACATCTTTTTCACTAACCTTACACCCAGGGCCAATAACTATATCTTTAATAATATTATCTTTTATACAATCTTGAAAACTCAAATCTGCATATAAAACTAAATTACCATTTTTAGTTTTATATTTTAAAGTACCAAATTTGAAAGGCTTGGTTTCAATTTGACCACAACCTTTAAAATCTTCAACTTTAGAAAGCTTACAAAGATTTGGTGAAAATATTATTCTAACTTCTTCTTCATCTGAAAATGCTGAGTCCTTCATCTTACAGCTTAGATTATTAAAATTTTTATTACCACTATAAATTAAAAGATTTAATATAATACTCAAGTAATTTTTAAATTCATCCTCATCTTTTTTCTCATTACTTTCTAGTTGTTTAATTACTTCGTTTACTATAGGACTTATAATTTGACTTTGCTCTTCATCTCTATACTTAATCTTATCAATAGAAATACTTTCATTATTAAACTCATTAATTTTCTTTAACAGAGTATAATCAAATCCTATAGCTATACCTCTTCCATTACTTGCATAATTAGTCCATTGACATAATTTATCGCCATTTTCAGAAAAACATAAAACAAGTACAGGAGTGGATTTTTCATAAAATGAATTTATAAAATCAATATCTTTAAAATCAATACTCCTGTACTTTTTCATTACTTCTTCCAATATTTTTTTTAATGCATACTTTTGCTCCATATAATCATTTGTCTTACTTACTTCACTTAATCTAATTGTTTTATTATTTATAATATTCTCAAAAGATTCAACACTACAATAATGATAAATTAGATTACTCATTTAAAAGACTCCTAGGTAGATTGCTCACTTTATCTATATTATCTGTATGTAATATCTATGCTTATTCAAAAAAACAGCAATTAAAAAGTATTAATATATTTATTAGCTTCTTCCCGAGAATTAAAAATTGTTGAACTATAATTACCATAAATAATCCATCTATCATGATGCATAACTTCATTTAATCTTCTTACAAACTCATCATGAGATTTATGTGTCCAATCTTTATTCCAATATAAATTATCAAGATGATATACTGGAATACTTGTCTTATTGAACAACTTTCTGGCAAATACACTTTTACCACTACCAGGGCAACCTATAACTATAACTTTATCCAAAGCATTCTCCATCTCCGCAATTAAAATAAATTAATATCACTATCTAATAAACCATACATATACTATAAATCCTTTTCTAATTTATCATGCATTAATTTAAATTCTGGATAATATCTTTCAATTATTTCTTTAATCATTTTGTTAGCAACTTTTTCATCATAAGTATGAGTAGCTAAATTTCTATCTGATAATGCTTCAAGCCAAATATGTCCATCATTAATAAGCTCATTTTGAAAAGCTTGCTTAATTGTCTCTCTAGGACTCTTTACTGAATACCCATCAGCCTCTAAGTAATCCTTTAATACCTTCCATGCCAGTTCAAATGTCATTTCAAAAATTTGTATTATCCCTGCTTGTTCTAATTCAGTAAAACTTTCTTGTGAATAATATTTATCTAATAAAGAATATGATTTATGAAAATTTTCAAATCTTTGTTTCCATCTAACTTCTTTTAATTCTTCCATATGTAGCCTCCCAAATTAAATACATTAGTATTATAAACCATATTCTATTTACTTAAAACAAAAATTAATTAATCCTATTTACTTTCCGCCAAAGCTCCATATCCCGGTTTTTTGTACAATTTATCCCTATTGTTTAATATTTCCTTTTTATAAAGCTAATTCCTTTTTTATTTCCTCACTTCTACCCGGAAACATCTCAATTTTAACATGTGGCATAATATCACTTCTCCTCACATTATTTTTCTTTTATTTTACATTTTATACAGTACAATGTAAATATAACAAACTAATTAATCATAAAAAAAGAGGTGCACACTGCACCTCCGAAAAAAATTCTATCCGAAACTTTTTCACTCTTCTCTAAAAAGTAACTTTCAAAATAATTATACTTGCAATAAAATTATTCTCTCATTACGAGATACACTTTCACTTCTCTCTTCTCTAAGAAAACCTTACTATACAAGATTTATTTACAAGTAAAATACTCTAGCTATACAAATATGCTTATCTATGTTTACTTGCATTTTCCAATATCAGTTCTACAATAGCTATCTTTAAAGTTAACTAGCTTAACATTTTCATAAGCCTTTTCTCTAGCCTCTTCAACAGTCTTTCCAGTAGCAACTACTGATAACACTCTTCCACCAGAAGTCTTAAGAACGCCATCTTCTACCTTAGCACCAGCTACAAAAACATTATCTTTTACTTTCTCATCTATTGTGATTTCATAGCCTTTTACAAATTTCTTAGGATATCCCTTAGATGCAAGAACTACATTAATACATACTTCATTCTTCCACTTAATATCTAATTCATTAAGCTTTTCATCCATAGCAGCTTCTATTACTTCTAAAAGATCAGTATCCATTAAGCTAAGCACTGATTGAGTTTCTGGATCTCCCATTCTAACATTATATTCAAGTAGATATGTGCCTTTTTTAGTAATCATAAGACCAAAGAAAATAATTCCCTTAAAATCAAACTTTTCAGCCTTAATACCAGCTAAAGTTGTATTCATAATATTTTCTTTAAAGTCTTCAAAGACTTCGGAAGTTACATAAGGATTAGGAGCTACAGCACCCATTCCTCCTGTATTTGGTCCTTTTCCACCATCATAAATTTGCTTATGATCTTTAGCAGATACAAATGGAACAATAGTCTTACCATCTGTTATTGAAAGTATTGAAGCTTCAACGCCTTCTAAGAACTCTTCAACTACAACTTTCTTACCAGCTCCATTAAATACATCATCAACCATAAATGATTTTAAAGCACTTTCAGCTTGCTCTCTTGTTTCACATATTTCAACACCCTTACCAGCTGCAAGTCCATCTGCTTTAACAACAACTGGATATTCACAAGTTTCAATATACTTAAGAGCTGGTTCTATTTCAGTAAAAGTTTCATAAGCGGCAGTTCTTACATTATATTTTTTCATGAATTCCTTTGAAAAACTCTTGCTTCCTTCAAGCTGAGCTGCAACTTTATCTGGTCCAAATATCTTTAAATTTTCTGCTTTAAACTTATTAACTATACCTTTTGTTAATGGATCTTCCGGTCCTACTACTGTTAAATCTATATTATTACTTTTGGCAAATGTAA
>JAQXTC010000194.1 GCA_029219285.1 Clostridiaceae bacterium | reverse complement strand
CCTGATAAATTAGAAATCTTAAATTTCTTATGTAAAGAAGGTTTTCTTAAATCGCAGTCAATTATTATTGTTTTTTGTTCTGCTTGTGAAAAAGATAATGCTAAGTTTCCTGCTACTGTAGATTTACCCTCTCCTGGTTCTGAACTTGTTACCACTACAGTTTTTATCTTCTTATCAAAGGATGAATATTGAATATTTGTCCTTAATGTTCTATAACTTTCAGCTGTTATTGATTTTGGTTTCTTTTCTACTACAAACATTTGTTTTCTCCTTTACTCATTATCTTGATCTGGTATAGCTCCTAAAACAGCTAACCCAAGAGTATTTTCCACCTGATCTTTGTCTTTAAAAGTATTATCAAGAAATTCCAATAATAGAGCTAGTCCAATTCCTATTGCAAGTCCTAAAACACCTGCTATAGCAATATTTAGTTTCTTATTTGGACTTACTGGTTCTTCTGGTAATCTAACACTTTCAACAATTTTTACGTTTGCATTAGAAATAAGTTCATTTGATTTTTTTACAAATTGATTTGCTACTGCATCTACTACATCTTTTGCTTCATTTTTATCTGTACTTCTATAAGAAATTGTTATTATTTGAGTACTTGTAAGAGCTTCTGCCTTTAAATTACTATTAATTGCATCTACTGGCTTATCTATGTTTTTATTTTTTATCGCATCTTCAATTAAATCATTTGTCTTTATAACATCTACATATGTTTTCAATAAATTTTGGTACATTTGTACATCACTGCTGTTATAACTGTTCTTCTTATCATTGTCACTTGTTTCTTTACCTACAAACAGTTTTGTACTTGCCTCGTACTTGGGCTTAATTAAGAAAAAAGATACAACTGTTGATAAAATAATAGCAATTAGAGTTATACCCACTATCATCTGCCACCTATTTTTTAATGAATAAAGTATATCTTCAATCTTGATGTTTTCTTCTTCTTGCATTAAGTCTCCTCCTATTATCCTTAAATGTAATTTTATTCAATTTTATCATCAATAATACAATTATAGCATTTTAATTGTACTTTGTTAATATTTTTATTTTTTGTGATATATTTAGATATTTTACTCCAATATTTACTTTGGAAACTATATTTAATAAGCTTAAGAATACTAATAAAATAGAGCTGGCATTAGCAATTGTTATTACTAATGACCAGCTCTTTAGTCTTAATTATTATATTTTACTGAAATTTATTTTTTTTAATTGGCAGAATTCCATAATAATGAATTATATGTACCATTTTCAATAAGTTCTTTAAATGATTCTATTACAGAATTTTTATCTTCTGCATATGTAACTCCAAACCATTTATCCTTAGTTTCTAATAATTTTACTGAAGCTTCTTTTTTCTTTAACATACCATCTATTATAATTGGGATTAAGTATTCAGCCTTTATGTCTCCTTCTTCTATTTCATCTAAGAACTCTACAAACTTCTTATCTAAAACATCAAAAAATTCCGGTGTAAGTCCCCACATATTCATAGATACATAGCTCTCAACATCTACTTTTCTCTCTGTTCCTTCAATACATGCTCCACTTTGACATTTTATAATATTGTGAGTTTCTTCAACATCTATCAAATTATTTTCCTTATCAATATGGCATATTCCTCTTGTAACTCCACCATTATCGCTTAATGTATTCTTTAATATAAATCCTGCCATGCAATAATTAAATTTTTGTTCTGAGTTTTCAACTAAATAATTATGTATTTTAACAAAAGCTTCTTTACCATAATAATCATCAGCATTAATAACTGCAAATGGTTCCTTAACAATATCTTTACAAGCAAGAACCGCTTGTCCTGTACCCCATGGTTTAGTACGCCCATTAGGTACTGAATATCCTTCTGGTAAATTATCTATTTCTTGAAATGCATATTCTACATCACAGATTTGCTCTATTCTATTTCCTATTACTTCTCTAAATTCTTCTTCTATATCTTTTCTTATTATAAAAACAACTTTATTGAATCCTGCTTCTAATGCATCATATATTGAATAATCAATAATTATTTCCCCATTTGGCCCCACTGGAGTTAATTGCTTAATACCTTTTCCAAAACGTGACCCTATTCCTGCTGCCATTACAACTAATGTAGTGTTTTGCATATAATCTCCTTCTATTATTTTAATATATTCCCATATAAAAAACTATTAAATATAATCCTCTTAAATTAAATCATTTAATTTGTTACTTAGCAACTTTATTTATTACTTTTCTAGAAAGATTTCTTCCCTTTATAATTGTATTTTCTAATCTATTACCTATTTTTTCACATGCTGAATACTCAATATTATTTTCTACTAACTTTTGAGACATAAAATTTTTCATTTTAGAGTTCAACCATTCATCTCCATTACTACATTTTCTATTTCTTAAATCTGCTAATGTAGGTGCGTTTAACTGAGGAATATCACCCAATGCTAGGAATGAATGTCCATTATAACAATGAGGTTGTTTACACTTGTTTCCTACAGGAGTAAATTTTAATGGCTTATTAATATCTTTAAATATATTATCTATTTCACTTTCACAATAGCACTGAGTCATACGTCCTGTAACTAAATCGATATAAGTGCTCCACTCACCTGCATAACAAAATTCTTTTCTTTTTTTGTAAAAAATAGTTGTCTTATATTCAAATAAGTTTGAATCAAACTGTCCCCATATTTTTTTATATTCTTCAAAAGAATATTTAGTAAGTACATCAATTCTTTTAGTCCTGTCATCTCTAGCTATTGTAATATGAGGTAATGCACCTAATTTATCCATACTTATTTTCTTTAAATCATCGATATGAGGAATTAATTCATCGCTTGGTGTAACTTCAACAGTAAACGAACAACCAGCATCTTTCATTTTCATTATATTTTTGAAATATTCATCCATCATATTAATTCTTTTTAATTCTAAATAGTGGAATGAAAACTTAAAAAACAATCTTTCTAATAGCTCTGGTTTGAATTTTGCAATTTGATCAAATCTTTTTGATAGAGTACCATTAGTTACAACAGTTAAATAATGACCTTCTTTTAATAATTCTTCAATTAGTTCTATTACTTCTTCTGAAAGTAAAGTTTCTCCACCTGCACATAAATTTATTAAACAAGTTCCTCCTAGTCTTTCAACAGATAATGCTTGTCGTATTACTGATGGAGGATTAGTAAAATGAGCAATTTTATTATTAAATCTCTCTAATAAAGCTATATAGCAATAATGACATCTTAAATTGCACGTCTCCGTCGGAATATAGCATTCTAAATATCTTTTTATTTTGTCCATCTTTTTACCTACCTCTATTTTAATTTTTTTACCTTAGAAGAAATCATTCTCCTATCTTTACTACTTAACACAATATAAAAATTAAATCCTAAACCAAAAACAAATGTTATAATTGTAGAAATTATTAATGAAATCCAGCTAATCTCTTGCATGAACATTCTTACACCTATACCTATAATAGTAATTGCAATTACCGAACAAATAGATTTAATTATTTCCGGAAAAAACTCATTCCATTTCCTACCTATATACTTTGCTCCAAAAGGTACTGTATAACATAAATTTCTAACCACACTAAATATAGAACTAACTCCTGCTACTGCATATAGTCCTAAAGATGTAATTTTTAATAAAATATATACAACTAGAACATTTAAAAGTCCAGTTAAACATACTAATATTGAATTTATTTTTATTTTATTCAATACAGTAAAAATATTATGTATTATGGTTGCCTGTCCCATAATAGCCCATGGAAATATAGTAATAATTGATAATGTTTGTATCAACTTTGCATCCTGAGTAGGAAACCATAAAGAAAATAATATATCTCCATAAGCAATAAGAATTGCTATTGGTATATTTATGATCATTCCTATAATCTTCATAGACTGCTTTATTGCATCAACTAATTCATCTGATTTTTCTTTTGCGTATAATTCAGTTATATTAGGCATAAAAGTTGATATTAATGTATTTAAAACATTATTAATTGCAGCAGGAACTATTTTTGAAATTGATAAGATTCCCATGTCTGTTGGACTAATAAAAATATTAGTAATTAATAAATCTAACCCTTCAGATAAAAGCGACCCTATACGTGTTATAGTATTCCATATTCCTGATGCAATCATTTCTTTAATTTTTTTTATATTAAATCTTTTTCTTTCAACCTTAAGTTCTGGAGTATATTTTCTTTTATATTTTATATTTAATAGCTGAGTAAAAACAGTAACAATTACTGTCACTAATCCTATATACATGATATTCGTTCTACAATATCTAAATAGTAAGAAAAGTAATACAGCTCTTATAATGTATCCTATTATATTAACAATTGATGATATGTATAATTTATTTTTAATATAGTATGAAATACTAAAATTAGTAGCAATTAAACTTATAATAAAGTTAATAGCCATGAATGTCATTAATAATTGTACATCACTTAATAAATTACTTGGTATTTGTATAAATTTATCGATATTAATTATTGATACTATTAATATTGGTGCAAAAATTATACTTATTAATAAATTTGAGAAAAATGTAGATGAATAATACTCATCTGCTTCAATTTTATTACCCTTAAAATAAGCTATCGATATAAATCTACTTGACATAGAATTTAATGCAATTGTTAATAACGAAAAATATGTTAATAAGTTGTTGGATAAATCTACAAACCCATATGCATCTGCTCCAACATTTTTAACAATATATCTACTTAAAAAGAAATTTATTGATATACTTATTATAAATGCCACAAAGCTTGCACAAATATTAATGCTCAATTGTTTTTTGCTATTTGTACCAATATCTTGATTCATATTTACTCCTATCATTATTTAAAAATTAAGATATATATTACTTAATTAGTTCTATTAATTTTTTAAAATAAAGATTTGAAAAATTTATTTCATTTACTTCTTTTAAATTACTTAATTCTTCAATTGCTTTTTCAACATTTGTAATTTCTAAATTATCCAAAAGCTTAATATAATTTAAATCTTTTATCCATTCATAAGTTCCTGTAACTTTATGATCTAGTGATTTTGTAACAATACATGGTGTTTTGGTTACAGCAGCAAAAACCATGCCATGAAGCCTATCAGTAATAACTAATTTAGAAGTTGAAAATTCATTAAACATTTTATGTAATTCTTCTTTTCTTTCTTCTTTTGTAACACTTTTATTTATAACTGTGTCATAATTAAAAACATTGTCATAATTATTACTTAACCAATTAATTAATTTTTCTCTACTATCTCCAAGTACACTTTCTTTATCATTTCTTAAACATGTCATAATTCTAACTCTATTACTTTTTAATGAAACATTTTTATTATGTAAATATAAAACTGTATCAGGATTCAAAATAACATTAGCATTTGTAAATTGTTCTTTCATTATTTGATAAGATTTTTTTTCTCTTGCGATAGTAATTAGGTTATTATGTTTATTATAAACTTCCTTAGTTTTACATAATTCTTCTCTTCCTTCTTCATCATCTATAAAACTAATTGTTTGAGGCATTGATATTATTTTGTTATTCTTAAATTCATTTATGACAAATCTTCTATCGATTTCTTCATCAAGCCATAAGTTTCCCATATTTCCTCCACCAATAAGAACAATAAGGTCGGATTCATTTAATGCTTTCTTTATAGCTTTTGCATAAATATATATATCTTTTTTATATACTTCAATTATTTTGTAATCTTTAAATTCATCATTTAAAAACTCGTTAGTTGCATATACTATTGCTTGGTCTCCCATATTTCCATGTACCGGCGTTAACAAATGGAATATTTTTTTCTCATTTTTATAAGCCTTGAATTTATTTATATGTATTATTCCTGAATAATACTTTATCTTATTAATTTTATCCTGATCTAACATATTAGATAGAATTTCTTTTAAAAGTCTCATCTCTTCTCCTTTTAATAAAACTAATTTTCATCTTTAATATTTAATACTTAGCACCTTTTGTTAATTTAAATGAATTATTTATATATTTAATAAATTTAATAAATTTTTCTGTAGTAATATATAAATTGACATCTATATTTAATACTTTACTCCTAAATTTATGTAATTTAGTTTGAGAATTTCTAGACAACATTTGCTTTATCTCTTGTGATACATCCTCATATTTATGTTTATAAATCAAGTCATATCCAATGTTTGCTATATAATTTTTTAATAATCTTTTCAATTCATTATTGCAAGTTTTATCTGCTAAATCACTCAAAAATAAGCAAGTATCAAGTAAATCCTCACACCTTTTTAAATTTAATCCGGAATTAACTATCGAACCTTCCCTTTGTCTATAAACATAAAACTCCTTATCATATATGGATATCTTATTTGATAGTAGCAGTGCTCTTGGAGTAAATTCCTCATCTTCATGGTAAATTCCCTCTTTAAAATATAAGTCATTCTCATCAAATAATTTTTTCTTATATAAATTTAGCCATACAGGTGCAAATATTCTTTTCGTTTTTAATGAATTAATATAAAATTCTTCTGAATCCATAGGTGTTTTATTGAAATAATTTTTATTCCTTTCCATAGGATAATTATTCTTATCTGAATAGAACCAGATACAATTACCTGCTACTATATCACTACCTTCCTCTATAGCAATATTATACATTTCCTCATAAGCAGTATTAAAAGCTAAATAGTCATCACTATCAACAAATGCAATATACTCACCAGTAGCTGCTCTTATTCCTGTATTTCTTGCTCCTGACAAACCCTTATTTTTCTGATTTATAATTTTTATTCTGTCATCATTAATAGCTTTTACTATCTCTATACTTCTA
Source organism: Clostridiaceae bacterium (assembly GCA_029219285.1). Taxonomy (GTDB): domain Bacteria; phylum Bacillota; class Clostridia; order Clostridiales; family Clostridiaceae; genus Clostridium. The sequence continues at coordinate 13,479 of JAQXTC010000194.1, read as the reverse complement.
TCTGGTGATTCATCATCAATAATTATTATTTCAATATCTTTAATACTTTGATTAATAATTGAATTGATGCATTGCTCTATATACTTTTCAACTTTAAAAACAGGTACTATTACACTTATCTTAGCCATATTACACCTCTATTTTTTTATTACCTTTTAATAAACATTTTAATTTTCCTAAAGCTTGAGTAAATTTTGTAAATAAAAATAATCTTTTATATTTTTTATTTAAGATCAAATAAGCAGTAACCTTTTCCTTACTAGTAAGGAAATCATATTTAAAATTATTAATTAATTTTTCCCAATACTTATTGTTAAAACATTCATCTAATAATCTTCTACGTTCTATATAATTGTAAGTACTTTTTTCATTATATAAACATTTGTTTAATAATTGTCCGCAACTCATTATAATAAATTTAGAAATATGAGGTTTCAATTCTAATGGCCAGTCCTTAACAATATTACTTGTACTTTTAATTAATTCATTAAAGCTCTTTACCATATTGGGCTGAAATTTATTAATTGATGAATTCGAATATTGAAAGTAGTTATACCAAATCTTATTACTTACTCCTATTTTGTGTGCCTTACTTAATACTTCACAATTAAATACTTTATCTTCAAATATAATAATCTTCTCATTAAATGTTATTTCATTTATTAGTTTTCTCTTAAATAGTCTCCAACATGGGCCACCATTTCTACATCCACTCAACTGCGGATAGTAAGCAATATTACTATCACTTAAGAGTTGAGCTAAAAAATAATTTATATTATCATGTTCAATAATTAATACGTCTTGATTCTTTTTTAAATTTGCCCTATATTCTTCAACCTTGGATTCAAAAACATATCTCTCTGCACCAATAACAGCATCTAGATTATTATCTTCACAAAGTTCAAATGCTTCTTTAAGATAATCTTTTTCTACCGTATCATCTCCATCAATAAAGCAAATATAACTTCCTTTAGCCTTCCTTAAACCAAAATTTCTAGCAGTTGATACACCTGAATTTTTCTGTCGATACACTTTTATTCTTGTATCTTTTCTTGATAACTCGTCAATATGTTTTATATATGATTTATCACTTCCATCGTCTACAATTAAAATCTCAAAGTCAGAATAACTTTGATTTAGTATACTATCAATACATCTGTTTATTAATTTTGAATTAATATTATAAACTGGTATTATAATACTTATCATTTTTATCTCCTTATAAATAACGCTTAGTAATTAATATTAATGACCTTTACTTCCAACGCTTATTTTGAAATGGAAAAAGTAAATCAAATAAATACATAATAAAGTAAGTAAACCAGAAACATCAATTGTTAAATAGAAACAATCTGAATAATATGACATAGTAAATATAAAATAAAAAAATGAATAAATTATAAGTAACTTATTCCTTTGATATGATGACTTAGAATATTTTAATTTTCTATGATATATGTATCCAAATATAAAATATAATAAGAAAATATAGACTATCATTCCTAAGAGTCCATTCTCAATCAAACTCCTTCCAAAAATTGTAGATACATTTCCACCTATACCTGAATCATAATCTAAATACACAAACTCACTTATATTACTATTATTAAGTTTTAATATATCTCCACCTCCATCTTGAATTTTAATATTTAAAACTTCAAGTGGACTTCCAACATAAAACGCTACATAATTGATAACTCCATTAATATTATTAGTAGTTGTATCTTCTGTTTTAACCATAAACTTCACAGCCGAAAAAATAACTGCAATTAAAACTATTAGTGGAATTGATATTTTTAAAAACTTTTTAGATGAATTTTTCTTCCACTGATTCTTTTCTCCGAATAATATTATAAAATATAACATCCCAGCAGAGAATATTCTCAATATATCCGACCTACTACCTGAAAATATAATTATTAGACAGCCACAAATAATTGGAATCATATGTATATATATTGCTTTGGCTTTTTCTTTTCTAGCAAAAAAATTATTCACTAGGATAAAGAAGTGTATGTATGCTGAAGCAACAACAAACTTAAAACTCTGCCTTATAATTATATTCATACCAGCTCCTTGAGTTCCAGTAATATAACTATTTTTCACTCCTCCAAAAGAAGCTGCACCTTCATATCCAAGTGCTCCTCCTAGCTTTTTAACTTCCCAATAATATAAAAATGTAAACAAAATATCTAATATAACAACTAAAAATAATTTCTTTTTATTAATATCTATATACTGAATTTCTTGACTAGAATTGCTACTTATATAATTTTTTTTTACTTATTATTTTACTGATAAACTCAGCAAAAATCATTGTTAACATACCTATTATTACAACTATTACTGTATTAAAATTAAACACAATTTGCCAATTATCTATACTATAAATAGTAAATAATGTTTCAATAAGTATTACAAATATTGAAATTACTGATAAGGATGCTATATCTCTATTAAAAATTAAAAAGACTAATATAAAGAGAATTAACTCCATAAACAACAAAAAATATAACATGTGTTTTAACCTTTCCTATCTATGTATAAAATTTAAAATTGTCCGACCATAATACACCACTTAAATGCTAAGGTTCCAAGATTAGAGTTTCTCCTTAATTGTTTGTCTAATAAAAGCTCAAGTTTAATCTTGAAATTATTTTTATATTCAATAGTATTTTTCAAAAAAGTCAAATCTTCTTCTGTCAGATATTTTGAATATCCTTTTATTAAATCTTTTGATGGATTAGGATAACCAGATTTATTTATTATCCCTTTTAATCTTTTCATTCTACTTGCAATAAGATGCCCATCTTGAGATGCATTTTTACCAGTATTCACATGATAAAACAATGGTTCTGAATCATATATTACAGTTCCAAAATAATAAACTAATAATCCCACCCAATAATCATGTGGCATTATTGCTTTTGGTGTATATTGACAAACTAATTCCTTAGCTGCCTTATTCATTACAGCTGAACATCCTTGAACATACTCTTGAATTAATGCACTTTTTCTATTTTTAGGTTTTTCAATCTTTCTAGCTTGTTCTTTCGCAGGAATTAATTTTTCATCTGTGCTAATTTTATTACAATGAAACAATAATGCCTGTTCTTGGCAATCTACCTTTAGTAACTTCGAAATACTTTTATATAATTTATTTTCAAACCAAACATCATCTTGATCAGAGAATGCATAATAATCCGCATCTCCAGCTAACTTCAATGCTTCTAAAAATGACCTTTCCCACCCCAAATTTTTTCCTTCAACATATCTTAAATTTTTATTTTTTGTGGCATAGTTTTTCAATATACCCACAGTATTGTCTGTTGAACCATCATCTCTTACTATACAAGTAACAAAAACATTTTTTTGACTAAATATAGTATCTAATTGGCGTTCAATATACTTTTCACCATTATATGATGATATAACAACCTCAACATGCTTCATAATAATCACCTCTGACTATATTTATTATTTCACATAAATTAATCATCAATTATACATGAATTTTATATATTTTTTATGAAATTATCTAAATATTTTTCTCTTGAAAAATTTGAATGAATTAACTTCATTCCATTTCTCGACAATCTACTAGCTTTATCACTATCATCTAATATTAATCGTATATTTTCAGCTATGTTTTCAATAATATTTTCATCTCGTTCTATCAAAATGCTGCAATCTTTCATTGTATATTCAGGTATCCCCCCAGAATATGTAGTTATAACAGGAGTCCCACACGCCATAGCTTCAATCATTGTTAACCCAGCAGGTTCATCCCACATCGATGGAAATACAGCAACATCAGCTAAATTATATAAATAGGGTAATTCATTATTATCAATATACCCAGTAAAAATAATTTTTGCGATTTGTTGTTCTGCTAGTGTTGAAATCATTGATGTATATTTATCTTTCAATTCTGTTCCATAAAATAAACTTCCTACAATTAATACAACAATATTAGAATCATTTAAAAACTTAATTGCTTCTAAAAGTTTATCTACACCTTTTTCATATGACAATCTACCAGAAAAAATAATTACCTTTTTTCCTTCTAATATCTCATACTTGTTCCTATAATATATTAATTTTTCATTATCATTATCAATTTTTTTAAATTTAGTCGTATCTATGCAATTATGTACTATCCTTATTTTCTCTGGATTTATTGGCCCAATAGAATTAGTGGAATCCTTAATTTTTTCTGCAACAAAATTACTTACACATAAAATTGATCTACACTTTTGAATTATTTTCTTACATCCAGCTGAAGTCCTAGGTACATTATGTAAATGCAATATATACTTTCCGCAATATTTCTTTTTTAACCCCTTTAGTGTCAAAAATGTTGGCATAGTATTTTCTATAATAACCCTATCATAATTTTCCTTTTTAAGAATAAAATGAACTTTAACAATGTAGTAAAGTAATGAAAATAATGATTTGTATGAAATTGATTTTCTCTTAGGAAACAATTTAGTAAATAAACCAAAAAATAAATAATCTATATATTCAATCATTCGAGGAACCTTTATCCAAACAAATTTTATGTTAGGATACTTTTTAGATTCCTGATAAGCTTTTTCATCATAATATGTTATTATGTTCATATTAATTTGAGGATTTTGATTATTTGTAAATACCAAATGTTCTACTAATGTTGATACTGCGCCTCCTCTTACAGAAGGTACAGGATATTTACCATTTGAATCAGAGACTAATATTGCAATTTTCATAATTGGCTCCTTTTACTATGTGGAAATTCTAAAAAGCTTTAAAAAATAATTTTTGAATGGTCTTACATAGGCTTGTAAAATCCCTGCAATTCTTATAGCAGTATACTTAGGTAAATTTGTATATACTTTCATTGCCATTCGCTTTATTTTAGACGATCTATCCTCTTGTTCTTCCATATGGCTCCAAGAAGATATTGCCTTATATTCCTTCCACCTATTTTTATACATATGTTCACATCCTACTACCCATGGCCTTTTAGATAAAAAACTAGTAGTAAAATGTATAATTACAGGATTTTCTGTAGCTTTTCTTATGTCTTCTTTTGAATAAAAATCAGGTGGCTTTCTGTATACCAACATATCATCATAATTAAAATCATAAAAAATTGTTACTGAATTAAATTTAGGGGAAAAACAATAAGTTTTTTTACTCAATATAGCATTTAATGCTCCTTGGTCTCCTTGTTGTATATCACCATTATGTTTACAAATGAAATCCATCAACTTTTCTTCAATGTTTTCTTTTTTCCACTTTACTAAATCAATTAACATAACCCCTGAATTAAACATAATATCATTCGGTTCTAATCCAATATTCATACGATAGTATTTACTGAATGCATCCATCAATGCAGCAATTATATTATCCTTAATGTCAATATTCCATAATTCTTCTATTGATGAATTAACAATAGTATCACAATCAAGATAAAGTACTTTCTCAATATCATTTGGTAATAAACTAGAAATAAATAATCTAGCATATTGACTCATTGATCCCCTATCTAATTTAACTTTCATATTAAGTTTATCTTCAATATTAATAGAGGTAATCCATGTTGGTAATGGTCTATTATACTTTTTACAAATATTTTCAATACGTTTTTTATTTTTACTACTAATATTACTATCTAATATAAATAATCTTATATTCACTGCATCTTTATTATTTTCAAAAAGAGAAACGATTGATATCCCCATGATACTAGAGAAATTATTATCAGATGCATAGACAATATTATATTCTTTATTATTTTTCATTAGTTTATTATTACCTTTCCTTTAGTTCTTCTCTTTAACTTGCATGCTCATCACCAAAAAGTACAAAAAAAGTTTTAAAAATTAAATTTATATCAAGTATTAAATTTCTTTGCCTAACATATTTAATGTCAAGTCTCATCCAATCTTCAAAATCTATATCATTTCTTCCCGATACTTGCCAAAAACAAGTAAGACCTGGCTTTACTAAAAATCTTTCATTCATCCAATCTTCAAATTCCTCAACTTCTTTTGGAAGAGATGGTCTTGGTCCGACTAGACTCATATCTCCCTTAATAACATTAATAAGTTGTGGTAATTCATCTAAACTTGTTTTTCTTATAAACTTACCAACCTTAGTTACCCTAGGATCATCTTTCATCTTAAACATAGGTCCGCTCATTTCATTTTGAGTTGCTAAAGCTTCTTTTAATTCTTCAGCATCAATAACCATGGAACGAAACTTATACATCTTAAATACTTTTTGCTTATACCCAACTCTATCTTGCGAAAATATTATATTCCCTTTGCTATCAATCTTTATAGCTAAAGCTACCAAGAAAAATACTGGACTTAATAAAACTATCCCCATGCTAGCAAGTAAAATGTCAATTACTCGTTTAAAGAGTTCATACATTTTATTACTCTTCTTTTCATAGTCCATATTTTCAAATATCATTTCCTCCACTTTTTATTCCCCTCACCTTGCCATTTTATTTTCCTGTAAAGAATGAAATAAAAGACCTTCTTTCGTTTATTTTCTTTCCTTTGAATATAACATCTTCATTATTTAACAGCATTTCTGCACTCTCATTAAAATGATACTTATATATTTGATTTATTTTTTCTGCCTCAACAATACCTTTTTTTATTCCTGTTACCCTACGTCTATTGTTGTGCGCATCAGAACCTATAAAATTATAAACTCCATTTTTCAATAATACTTCTGCAGTTTTCTTAACTGTCTTTCCAAAATCACCACAAATACTTCCTGCATTCATTTGAAATATAATTCCTTCATCTATAAATTTATTAATAACTGAAGGGTTATCTATTATGAACTTGTATCTTTCAGGATGTGCTAATATTAAATTGATTCCCATGACTTGTAGTTCATAAATAATATCAAAGATATCATTATCTAGCTTTGTCATCGGAAGTTCAAAAAGCATATATTTTGTATCATTAATAGTACCAATAATACCGTCCTTATAATCTTGAATCATACCTTCTGAATAATACACTTCTTGTCCATGCTTTATTTCTATACTAATTCCAATCTCTTTACACTTTTTATTTAGTTCTTGAACTTTTTCTCTGACTTTAGAGTATTCTTCCTCCCCATACCCTCTGCAAAAGTGAGGAGTTGCAACTATAGTTTTAGTTCCATCTGCTTCTGCATTTCTTAACATTTCTAATGTCATATTTATATCTTCAGATCCATCATCAATGCCTGGAATTATGTGAGAATGTATATCTATCATTTTTACTTTTCTCCCTTATTTCCTTCTGAACCATAGTAGTAATAGTATTTTCTTCTGCTATTTTCAATACCATTTAACACTACCCCTAATATATTGGCTCCAACTTTATCAAGTAATGCTTTAGCTTGTACCACAGAATCTCTCTTTGTCTTTTCTGCTCTTACAACAAACACAGTTCCATCTGCCTTTGTTGAAAGTATTTGAGCATCCGTTACTGCCTGTAAAGGTGCAGAATCTAAAATGATAATGTCATATCTTTCTCTTAGTGCTGTTAAAAGACTTTCCATCACCTTTGAACCTAACATTTCTGATGGGTTTGGAGGTAACTTACCAGATGTTAATACATCTAAGTTATTAGTATATTTATACACTGATTCATTTACTGTTGATTTGCCAATTAAAACATCTGAAAGTCCCGAAAGATTCGAAATTCTAAATTTTTTATGTAATGATGGCTTTCTTAAATCACAATCAATAATAATTGTTTTCTTTTCCGCTTGTGCAAAGGTAAAAGCCAAATTACCTGCTGTTATAGATTTTCCTTCACCTGGTTCTGAACTTGTTACAACTATAGTTTTTATTTCTTTATCAAAAGAAGAATATTGTATATTAGTTCTAAGTGTTCTGTAACTTTCAGCTGAAATTGATTTTGGTTTTTTTTCTACTAAAAACATATTAATCTCCTTTACATCTTTTGTTCATTCGGTATAGTTCCTATTACTGGGACTCCAAGTAATGCTTCAACTTGTTCTTTTTCCTTAAAAGTATTATTTAAAAATTCTTGTAATAAAGCTATTCCTATACCAACAGCTAGTCCGATAAATGCTGCAATTGCAATATTTAACTTTTTATTTGGACTTACAGGTTTTTCTGGAAGTCTAACACTTTCAACTATTTGTACATTTGCATTTGAGATAAGCTCACTTGATTTATTAACAAATGTATTAGCTATATTTTCTACAACACTTTTACATTCATTTTTATCATTACTTACATATGATATTTTTATTATTTGAGTATTAGCTACAGCCTCAACTGATAAACTACTCTTTATTTGTTCTGAAGTTTTATTAATATTTTTGTTATCTACTGCGCTACTTATTAAATCATCTGTCTTTATTACATCAACATAAGTTTTTAATAAGCTTTGATACATCTGAACATCGCTACTGCTATACTTATTTTCACTGCTTGTTTCTTTACCTATAAATAGCTTTGTACTAGCTTCATACTTTGGTTTAATAAAAAAGAAAGATACTATAACTGCAATTATTGTAGCTATAAGAGTTAAACTAACGATCATTTGCCATCTACTTTTTATTGCATCTATAATATCTTCAATTCTTATATTTTCTTCATTCATCAAAATTCCTCCATTTTCTTCTCTTTTGTTGTAATTTAAAAGAGAATGATAAATCTCTTTAAAATTATCTTACAAATATAATCACCTTAATATATTATATCCGAATTTCAAAGATTTGTTTGTCGAATTTTGTTGTGGCAATTTAACTAAATTAACGCCAAAATTTGATTTTTGTGTGTTGTTTTTATATTATTTTGATTATTTTTCGAATATTTTTTTAATAAAATAAAAAACTAAACTGGTAATCTGTTCATTAACAAAAAAGCGCTAACAATAATTTGTTAGCACTTCTCTTAATTTATATATATTTTTTATTCAGTTTTACCTACACCTGATAATACTATTCCTGAATTATGCTCTAAAGCCCAATTAATTCCCCAGTCATTTTGGAATATAAGAAGATGTCTATCTCTAAGATCTCTAACCTTCTTAGTATCTGATGTTAAATTCAATGTATCTGGATTAATATCTTCATTTTCAATCCATCTTACATATCTATACGGAAGTCTTTCCATCTTAATATCAACATTATATTCACTCTTTAATCTATATTCTAGAACTTCGAATTGAAGTACACCAACAACTCCAACTATAATTTCTTCCATTCCTATATGAAGTTCCTTAAATACTTGAATTGCACCTTCTTGTGCTATTTGAGTTATACCTTTAATAAATTGCTTTCTCTTCATTGTATCTACAGGTCTTACTCTTGCAAAATGTTCTGGTGCGAAAGCAGGTATTCCTTCAAATTTAAATTTCTTTGATGGTGCACATAAAGTATCTCCTATTGAGAATATACCTGGATCAAATACACCAATTATATCTCCCGCATATGCTTCTTCTACAATTTCTCTATCTTGTGCCATAAATTGTTGTGGTTGAGCAAGCTTAATCTTCTTACCACCTTGCATATGCATAACTTCCATTCCTTTTTCAAACTTACCTGAACATATTCTCATAAAGGCAATTCTATCTCTATGAGCCTTGTTCATATTCGCTTGAATCTTAAATACAAAAGCCGAGAACTTTTCATCAAATGGATCAATTTCTCCTATACTTGAGTTTCTTGGAAGTGGCGATGTTGTCATTTCTAAGAAATGTTCAAGGAAAGGTTGAACACCAAAGTTTGTTAATGCTGAACCAAAGAATACAGGTGTTAATTGTCCTTGTCTTACTTGTTCTATATCAAAGTTATCTCCAGCCATGTCAAGAAGTTCTATATCTTCCATTAACTTATCATGAAGAGCATCACCTAATAATTCTCTGAACTTTTCATCTTCTACATTTCCTTCAATCTCTTAAACTTCACTATGACCGTGATTTCCACCATTGAATAGAATTATTCTCTTATTATCTCTTTCATATATTCCCTTAAAGTCTTTACCAGAACCTATTGGCCAATTCATTGGATACGTCTTTATTCCAAGTTCCTTTTCTATATCATCTAATAATTCAAATGGATCTTTTGCTTCTCTATCCATCTTATTTACTAATGTAAATATAGGAATTTCTCTTAACGCACATACTTGGAAAAGTTTCCTTGTTTGATCTTCGACACCCTTAGCTGCATCAACTACCATTACTGCTGAATCTGCTGCCATTAGTGTTCTATATGTATCTTCTGAGAAGTCTTGGTGTCCTGGAGTATCAAGTATATTGATACAGTGTCCATCATAATTAAATTGCATTACTGAAGATGTAACTGAAATACCTCTTTGTTTTTCTATTTCCATCCAGTCAGAAACTGCATGTTTAGAAGCCTTTCTGGCCTTTACTGACCCTGCAAGTCTTATTGCTCCTCCATATAGTAAGAACTTTTCTGTTAAAGTTGTTTTACCTGCATCAGGGTGGGAAATTATCGCAAAGGTTCTTCTCTTTTTTATCTCGTTAATGTAATCAGACAAAATTGTTCCTCCTTAAAATATAATTAATTTTAATTTTATTTTTATACTTTATTCTAATGTTGAATTATTATCTACATATTTATTTCACGCCTTATTTAATTAATCTGTTTTCATCGTAATATTATAACATAAAATCCAACTTCAATGTTAGTGTTTCAATAATTGAAGCATAAACAACATATAAATTGTACAAACTAAATTTAATTGAAATAGAAAGGATGTCTTTTATGAATAAAAAATCTGTTTATTTACCTAATTGCAGAACATGTTATACCCCACAAGAAAATAAAATTAGAAGTTATGCACCTGATGGAACTTATACTGATTTACCTAATCCTGCTGTTGATAATATTGTAGTAAATAACATTGCTTGGCAAGAATTTGATTACACTGAGAACTTAACAAATGACAGTCAAGACATATTACCTGATGATAGAATTGAAGGGAATAGAAAAAATTAAAGGGATGCTTTCGTATCCCTTAATTTTTATGTTTATCAAACTTTTTTTTAGCCATCCAACAAGCCCCAATTACTGGTGAATGTTTTGCCTTTATAAAATTCACTCTAGGGTCCAATTTTCTTATTACCCTTTTATATAAAGAATCACCATAATCAAAAACCTTTCCTGAATATGCCACATCCACTACATCATTTTCAAAATCTTTTACTAATGTATTTACTGATAATGCTAGTTCTGAAGAAGCATCTTCTAATATTTCTTTTGCGTATTTATCTTCAATTTCACTAGCTAAACAGCAAATTCTTGCAAACTTAGATATCTCTCTTTTTCTGTTCTCATATTCACAATCGAATATTTCAAAAAACTTGCTGTCATCATCTAGATGCATCTTATCTTTAATTAAATAGTATATTGGACTTTTTACTAATCTTCCATCAATCTCTTTTAAAAATATTTGAATGGTTTTTTTTCCTATCCAAAAACCCGAACCATCATCTGAAAGTGAATGTCCCCATGACCACCCACCTACAGTTCTATCTCTATTTCTATCATGTGAGTAACATACTGATCCTGCTGAGCATATAAGAATTATTCCATCTCTTTCTTCTAAAGCTCCTATATGTGCAATCTTATAGTTACTGCAGATAAAATGTTTTATTCCATTTAAGCATTCACTAATTTTTTCCTTAATCATATCATCTATTTCATTAGATCTTCCAAATCCTGAAATTCCTACACAAGCCATTGCAATTTCTGATTTATCAATTGAATTATAAGATAGTAATTCAATTAGTCCTTCATTAATCACTTCTACAAATCCATTAAATCCAACTTCTCTAACATGACAAGGACCTTTTTCTACTGTGCAAACAATAGTATTTTCATTATTCATTAATGAAAATTTGGTGGATGTAGCCCCTCCATCAATACCTAAAAAATACACCCTTCTCACCTCTGATTATTTAAGTTACACATTCTATTCCTTCACTATTTTAAATATACATACCATGACTTTACACTTTAATTTAATATTTTTTACAGTGCTATAAATGTATTATAATCCTTCAAAGTTATACTTTCAATGACTTTTTTGTAATTTTATAGAAGTAATAACAAAAATTAGATATTTTTTGACAAGAAAAGCTGTCACATTTTAGTGACAGCTAACTTCTTTATCGTATTATATTAATCTATTTTCATCTCTTTAAGAATTTGTTTTGCTCTTTCCTTTGTTGTACCACTAAGTTTTATGTAATTAACATTTTCTGCTTCTAAAAATGCTAATATAGCCTTATCTACTGCTGTTGCAGCATCTTCATCCTGCCATCTTACTCCATCTTGTGTATATCCAAATTCTCTTGGTATAAAAAATATGTAATCATATTTAGGTAAATCCCTTAATGCAAGAACATACAAATCTTTTAATATTTCTATTTCCTTTTGACTTCTTTCTTTATCACCTAACATAAATCTACCATAAATATATGGAACAAATGTAGCATAATCAGTTATTGCATAATCAAAAGTATTTAGTTCTTCTTCTAATCTTAATTGACCCAAATATATTCCATACTGTTCTGCTATAGTTTCAATCATACCTTTATCTCTAAGGTATTCAGTGCTATATTCAGCAGAAGCACCAACATTTAAATCTCTAATTTTCATTTCAACATACAACTGTTGCATTAAGGTAGTCTTGCCACATCGTGGACCACCTAAAATTGCTATCTTAACAGGCATAATAAACCCTCCAATTTCCTTTGTGAAAAACACAATTATTATAACAATTCAATTATACTTTTTCAACTTAATATAAAAAGCAATACTATGCCATCTTATTTTTTATTATATTTGCTATTGTTAATGTATAGTACTTATATCCTTTATCGTTAGGTAAAGTTCCAGTAACTAATGAAGCCTCTGCCCCTGAATCAACAAATGCTTGTTTTACATCTGCTGCTGACAAAGATTTTTCTTGAGCTATTTCGCTTATTGCTTTTCTATAATTATTATTTGCATCAAGAGTACTTGAAAGTACTGGAATTATAACAGCATTACTGTTTTTACTTTTTATTTCATCAATTATTCCAATATAACTTGTCTTAAATGCTTTGGCATCAGTTTTGGCATTATTATCATTTTGCCCAAAACAAGTTACTACCAAATCATATCCAGTTAAATCATTACTTTTGGCAATATTTAATCCTTCATCTGCCTTTGTTCCGGATTTTGCTAATGATTTGACCTCAACTTCACTACCATATGTAGTCTTAATAAAATTTGCTAAACCTTCAACCCATTTACCATCAGAAGTAGTGCTTCCTTGACTTAATGCAATTCCATCACCTAAAACTAAAACCTTAACAGGTGATTTTGCCTTAAGTTTATCATAAAAATTCAAGTTCTGTTCTTTACCAGAATCATTATTATCATTTTGGGATGAATCATCATTTGATTTACTACTTTCAGTATCCTTAGTAT
>JAQXTC010000193.1 GCA_029219285.1 Clostridiaceae bacterium | reverse complement strand
TGATATTTCAGAATTAATAGCTGTTGATATGGGATGTGTTGGTGATGATTTATCTTGTGACGAATATACAGTAAGTATTTGCGCTAAGGATTCTAGTGGCCCTTATGATTTTGAACTTACAACTAAGCTTGTAAATTTAGCAAAGGAAAATGATATTAATTATGCAGTAGATATTTATCCTATGTATGGTTCAGATGTTAGTGCAGCATTAAGAGCAGGAAATGATATAAAGGGTGCATTAATAGGACCAGGAGTTCATGCTTCTCATGGTATGGAAAGAACACATTATAAAGCAATAGAAAATACATTAAAATTATTATTGGCATATTTAGTTTAATAGAGATAGAATGGATAAAAATATTGATAAACTTACAAACTATATAGATAATACTAATAAATCCATTAATGGTGTTATTAATGGAGCTAATGAACTTAAAAGTAATATGAATAGTATAGAAAATGTTACTTTATTTTACTAAGTGAAAATGAGGTTAGTGAAAGTTATGAATGTGAAAAAATTAAGTGAAGCTGCTATGATTTCTGCTTTGGTTGTAATTATAAGTGTAATAGCAATAGGTACGGGAATAGGGTACACTTTATATTTAGATATAATAGTTCCCATAATTTTTTGTTTGGTCTTATTAAAATGTGACTTAAAATATACATTAATGTCAGCTATTACGGCAATAATTATAATCATAACTGCAGTAGGCAATGTACCTACAGGAGTATATATGATTCAAAGTTTAATTTTAGGAATAGCTTGTGGGTTATTTATCAATAAGAAAAGCTCTATTATGGATGATTTATATTTTACATCAATAGTTGCAGCCTTTGTAATGATATTGATTGATGTGTACTTATCAGGATTTTTAGGTTATAGCTTTATGGCTGAATATAAAAATTCACTAGAAATGTTTCAAGAATTAGGGCTAACTTCGATTCAGAAAGAAGTGATTTACTACTTAAGTATAGCAACACTTCCTTTAGGGACTATGATGATAACATATATTGGTGGAATTATTTTAGGGAAACGATTTAAGCTTTTAGATAAAGAAGGTAAGAAGAAGTATTTTGTCATAAAGAATTTTAGAAAATATTTGCCTGTTGTTACTTTATCGAAAAAGACAATGTATTTTGGAATTAGCTATATAATAGGAGCTAATATATTTTATTATTTTATTCCTGAAATAAATAATGTTTATATTGAAACAGTACTAAGATCTGTACTTTACATATCATTGTTCTTTATAGTTAAGGAATGTTTCATGTCAGTAAATAAATTTGTATTTGCAATTACTAAGTCTAGACAAATGTTTTTCTTATCAGAGATTGGAATACTTTATTTAATGACTAAGAGATTTATGGTTGTAAGTGGTGGGCTGATTATTGCACAGTGCTTACTGAATAGAAGAGAGAAGGGCAAGAGCATTTGAAATGACAGAATGATTTACTTGGGAGTGTATTTCGTGTAGCAAGATTATTTTAAGAGAAGAGAGAAGAGCGAGAGTATTTGAAATGGCAGAGTAATTAGCTTGAGAGTGTATTTCGTGTAGCAAGATTATTTTTAAGAGAAGAGAGAAGAGCGAGAGTATTTGAAATGGCAGGATAATTTGCTTGGGAGTGTATTTCGTGTAGCAAGACTATTGTTAAGAGAAAAGAGAAGAGCGAGAGTATTTGAAATGGCAGAACGATTAGCTTGGAAGTGCATTTTGTATAGCAAGATTTATTTTTAAGAGAAGAGAGAAATTGATTTTCTACTATTAAAGCAATATAACGAGCAAAGCGAGTTATTTCTCTCTTCTCTAAAGAAAGACTATGTAGAAGAGAAGAACTGACAAAAGAAGTATTCTTTGATAACAAATACACTATGTTTCTCTCTTCTCTAAAGAAAGACTTTGTTAGAAAGATAAACTATCAAAAGAAGTACTCTTTGATACTAAGTATACTGTTTTTCTCTCTTCTCTAAAGAAAGACTTTGTAGAAGAGAGAAACTAACAAAAGAAGTATTCTTAGATAACAAATATACTTTCTAATTGTATTTTTCAATTATACTATCACAGCAAATTTTTGCTGATTTCAAAACTGTTGATATGCCATTTCCTGGGTGCAGTGAGTTCCCTGTAAAGTATAGATTAAATACCTTTGGAATTTGGCATTGTGGTCTTAAGGGTCCGGTTTGTTTTAGAGTATGATTTATGCCAAAGGCTGCACCTGCATAGGAATTAAATCTATCTCTTAAGTCTAGTGGAGTTAAGAAATTATCAAAAATAATATGACTTTTTATGTCTTCAAGTCCTTTTATGGATGATAATATGGCTAATATTTGTTTTTTCATTTCCATGGCAGTATCTCTGTTCCAGTTGATTTTTGTGAATAAAAGGTTTGGAACTCGTATCATGATGTTAACTGCTTCTAATCCTTTTGGACATATACTATCATCTATGGAGCTAGGACAGTAGATGTATAGTGATGGATTGTTTGGTAAAGTGCCTTTAAAGATTGCTTTTATATTTTTTCTGAAGTATTTATTGATATAAATATTATGCAATTTTAACGTAGGATATTTTTTATCTAAAGCTAGATAAAGAATAAAGGTAGAGCACGAATATTTATATTTTTTTGTGGGTTTTATTAGTTCTTTGATTTTTTCATCACGAATAAGG
>JAQXTC010000192.1 GCA_029219285.1 Clostridiaceae bacterium | reverse complement strand
ATTAGATCAATCTATGAAAGCATATGAAGATGGAGTTAAGCTTGTAAATAAGTTATACAAAACATTGAATACTTTAGAAGGTAAGGTATCTTTAGTAAAGAATGAAAAAGAAGTGGAGTTTGAATAGTAATATGAATATAGATAATTGTAAGAAAGAAATAGATGAGTATTTAAGAACATATTTTGAGGGAAAAGGTGGTTACAATAAACTTATATATGAAGCCTCAAGCTATAGCTTAAATATAGGTGGAAAAAGAATAAGGCCTATACTACTATTACTTGGATACAATTTATATAAAGAAGATTATAAAAAAGTCTTACCTATGGCAGCAGCTATTGAAATGATTCATACTTACTCTTTGATTCATGATGATTTACCTGCAATGGATAATTATGATTTAAGAAGAGGTAAACCTACAAATCATAAAGTTTATGGTGCTGGAATAGCAACTCTTGCAGGGGATGCACTTTTAAATGAAGCTATGAATGTAATGATAAATTATTCATTAACTCATGGAAAGAATGCTCTTAGAGCTACTAAAGAAATTTCTGAAGCTGCTGGAGCAGAAGGAATGATAGGCGGACAGGTTGTTGATATATTAAGTGAACAAAAAGAAAGCATATCTGAAGATGAATTAAGATACATGCATGCAAAGAAGACAGGAGAACTTATAAGAAGTTCAATTGTGGCTGGAGCATTGCTTGCAGAAGCCTCTGAGGAAGATATTAAATGTTTGGATACTTTTGGAAGAAAACTTGGTTTAGCATTCCAAATAAGGGATGATATTTTAGATGTAATAGGGAATGTAAAAACTTTAGGGAAGAATACTAATAAAGATGAAGATAAGAATAAGTGTAATTTCATTACTATGTACGGAATTGAAGAATGTAAGAAGATGTGTATTGAATTAAGTAATGAATGCATAGAACTTTTAAATAAAGTTACTGGTGATACTTCTGAATTAAAGGAGTTAACATTAAAACTTTTAGAGAGAGAATACTAAGAAAAAGGAACTGATAAAAATGAACAGATTTTTAGACAATATGAAGTTCCCGGAGGACCTTAAGAGTTTAAATTATAAAGAATTAGAAGACTTAGGCGAAGAAATAAGGGAATTTCTAATTGAAAAGGTATCAAAAACAGGAGGACATTTAGCATCTAATCTTGGGGTAGTTGAACTTACAATAAGTTTATTTAAAAGTTTTAATATAGAAAAAGATAAGTTAATATGGGATGTTGGACATCAAAGCTATGTACATAAAATATTAACAGGAAGAAAAGATGGTTTTAATAAGTTAAGGCAAATGGGTGGGATGAGTGGTTTTCCCAAAAGATGTGAAAGTGAGTATGATTGCTTTGATACAGGGCATAGTAGTACATCAATATCAGCAGCTCTTGGTATGGCAAGAGCAAGAGATTTAAAAAAGGAAGATTATAAGGTTGTTGCTGTTATTGGAGATGGGGCATTAACTGGAGGAATGGCATTTGAAGCTTTAAATGATGTTGGTTTTAATAAAACTAATATGATTATAGTTTTAAATGATAATCAAATGTCTATAGCCAAAAATGTTGGAGGACTATCTAAGTATTTAGGCAAACTTAGAATGGAACCAGGTTATAATAAATTAAAAAATGATATAAAAAATAATTTGGATTCATCTGATTTTGGTAAAGGTCTTGAACATAGTATTTCAAAAATAAAAAGTAGTATTAAGCAATTATTAGTACCATCAATGATGTTTGAAGATATGGGAATAAAATATTTAGGCCCTATAGATGGTCATGATATTAAAACCATGGTAGAAGCATTTAATAATGCTAAACAAATTAAAGGACCAGTTATTATGCATGTAAAGACAATAAAGGGAAAAGGATACTATTTGGCAGAAAAGAATCCTAATAAATATCATGCAATAGGACCTTTTAATCCTGAAACTGGAGAAACTACATCAAAAGCTAAAGCAAATTATTCAAGTGTGTTTGGAAAAAGTTTAATTAATATTGCCAAAGAAGATAAAGACGTTGTTGCTATTACTGCAGCAATGCCAGATGGTACAGGACTTAGAGAATTTGCAAATGAATTTCCTAAAAGAATATTTGATGTTGGAATAGCAGAACAACATGCAGTAACACTTGCAGCTGGTATGGCATCAAGTGGATTAAAACCTGTATTTGCAGTATATTCAACCTTTTTACAAAGAGCCTATGATCAAGTTTTACATGATGTTTGTATTCAAAATCTTCCTGTGGTTTTTGGAATAGACAGAGCAGGTGTTGTTGGTGATGATGGAGAGACTCATCAAGGAATAATGGATATTTCTTATCTTTCAATGATTCCTAATATGACAATAGTAGCTCCAAAATGTATGGGAGAAGTAGATGTATTGTTAAGATGGGCTTTAAATAAAGGAACACCAGTAGCTATTAGATATCCAAGAGGTGAAGATGAAATAGATAATTTTGTTCCTATAGAAGAAGTGCATAATGGGAAATGGGAAGTTTTAAATAAAGGTAAAGATAAGGTTGCAATAATAGCAACGGGAAAAATGGTTCAACATGCTGTTCAAGCAGGAAAAATTCTTGAAAGTAAAGGGATAGAACCATGTATTATAAACGCAACCTTTATTAAACCTATAGATACAGAACTTTTACAAAATCTTGTTAAAGAAAAATTTAGTATAATATCTGTAGAAGATAATATGGCTAAAGGTGGCTTTGGAGAAAGTATTTTAGAATATCTAAATTTATATAATTTTAAAGGCCATTTTAAAGTTTTAGCATATAATGATGAATTTATTCATCAAGGAAAAGTTGATCTTATTTATGAGAAGTATGGATTAGATGCTGAAGGTATTGCACAAACAACAATTGATTTAATTCAGGTGAAGGAGATAGTTTAATGTCAGTAAAGAAAGAACGTTTGGATGTGTTATTAGTTTCTAAGGGAATAATTACATCAAGAGAAAAAGCAAAGTCTTGTATAATGGCAGGACAGGTTTTTGTTGATGGACAAAGGATAGATAAAGCAGGAGAAAAAGTTTCAGTTGAAGCTAATATTGAATATAAAGGACACGCTATACCATATGTAAGCAGAGGAGGATTAAAGCTTGAGAAGGCCATGAAGTCATTCCCTATAGACTTAAATAATAAGGTATGCATGGATATTGGAGCTTCAACAGGTGGTTTTACAGATTGTATGCTTCAAAATGGAGCCAAAAAAGTATTCTCAGTTGATGTTGGGTATGGACAATTTGCATGGAAGCTTAGAACAGATGAAAGAGTAGTTTGCATGGAAAGAACAAATATAAGATATGTGAAACCTGAGGATATTGGTGAACTTATTGATTTTGCATCAATTGATGTATCTTTTATTTCTCTTAAAAAGATAATGCCAGCAACTATTAACCTTTTAAAAGATAAAGGAGAGGTTGTTGCTCTTATTAAGCCTCAATTTGAAGCAGGAAGAGAAAAAGTTGGTAAAAAAGGTGTTGTTAGAGATCCAGAAGTACATAAAGAAGTTGTACATGGAATAGTAGATTTCCTTTTAGAAAATGATTTAAATGTTTTAGGTGTTGGATATTCACCAATTAAGGGACCAGAAGGAAATATTGAATATCTAGTATACTTCACAAAGGATAAGGAACAATCAAGTATCTTTGATAGAGAAAAAGATGTTGATACTATTGTAGAAGCGTCACACTCACAATTATAATCATTTTAGGATTAAAGGGGGTTTTTCTATGAAGAGAATAGGCATTGCTATAAATACGAAAAAAGAAACTGCAAATGGGATTTTAGAAACAGTAAAAGAAAAGTTCAATAAAGCTTTTGAACCACAAGAAATTATAGTATTTGATTCCTTTAAAACTAAAGAACAAAAATTTGAAAAACCTTTAGATCTTTTAGTAGTGCTTGGGGGAGATGGTACTCTTTTAAGCGTAGCTAGAGAAATTCACAAGAAGATGAAAGCTCCTATATTTGGGATAAATATAGGCAACTTAGGTTTTTTATCTAGTATAGAGATGTCAGATGTTGATCAGGCGATAGAGAAGATAAAGAACAATGAATACATAATAGATAGTAGAATGTTATTAAATTGCAAAATAGGACAAAGAGAGAAAAGAGAAAATGCATTAAATGATATAGTATTATCAAGAGGTATTTTATCAAGAATGATAAAATTTAAAGTGTTAGTTGATGGTAAACTTTATACAACGTTTAAGGGGGATGGCCTTATAGCCTGCACACCAACAGGTTCAACAGCTTATTCATATTCTGCTGGAGGTCCTTTTGTGTATCCCAATTTAGATTTAATAACTCTTACTCCTATATGTCCTAATACTCAGAGTATGAACACCATGGTTTTAAGTAGTGAGAGCGAAATTGAGGTTATACCTGAAAATGGAGGAGAAGAAATTTATGTTACAATTGATGGACAAAAAGCAACTAGGGTGAAAGATAGAACATCAATAGTAATTAAAAAAGCCAATAAAAAAATAGATGTACTTTTATTTAATGATTATGACTATTTTAAGGTATTAAGGGCAAAACTTTTAAATAACGCAGGAGAATAGGCGGTGTAAAGCTATGAAGTCAAAAAGACATATAAAAATTTTAGAAATTATAAATCAAAAAAGTATTGAAACACAAGAAGAACTAGCTGATGAATTAAAGAATGCAGGTTTTGATGTGACACAAGCAACAGTATCAAGAGATATTAAGGATTTAAGACTTGTAAAAATGCAACTTCCAACAGGAAAATACGGATATGCAGCTCCTAAATCTGAAGAAAAGTATCTTGCAGATAGATTAATTAATGTTCTGAAGGCATTAACAGTTTCAGCAGAAAATATAGGTAATATGGTTATAGTGAAAACTACAGTTGCAGGAGCTTCACCAGTTTCTGAAGCCATAGATAACTTAAATCTTCCTGAAATTGCAGGAACAATAGCTGGTGAAAATACTATTTTTATAATGGTAAGAACAATTGAGAAAGCAGAAGAACTTGTAGAGAAGCTTAGAGGCTACATTTCTTAAATATAACAAGGTGGTGTAAAATGTTAATTCAATTAAATATTAAAAATTTTGCTTTAATTGAAGAAATAACAGTAGAGTTTAAAGATGGATTTAATATCTTATCAGGTGAAACTGGAGCTGGTAAATCGATTCTTATAGACGCTATCGACTATGTTTTAGGTGGCAAATTTTCAAAAGATTTAATAAGAACAGGCAAAGATAGAACTTTTGTTGAAGCTATTTTTTCTTTAGATAATACTAATGTTAACGGTACATTAGAGGAACTTGGAATAGAATATGATGATATGCTAATAATATCTAGAGAAACTCTTCTAAGTGGTAAGAGTATTGTTAAAGTAAATGGAAAAAGTCTAATTGTATCACAACTTAGAAAAATTCGTGAGAAGATTTTAGATATACACGGACAACATCAAAATCAAAGTTTACTTCAAAGAAGTAGTCATATTTATTATCTTGATAACTATATTGGTAAAGAAATCGAAGAACCTTTAGAAAAATATATTGTATTAAGAGAAGAATTGAATACTGTAAAAAATAAAATTTTAGAGATTAGTGGAAATACAGATAGAGAAAAATTAATTGATTATACCAAATTTCAGATTGATGATATAGAAAAAGGTAAGCTTAGATCTGGTGAAGAAGAAGAACTTAAGGACGAATTTAATATCTTATCAAATGCAGAAAAGATAAATAATGCATTAGTAACGAGTTATGGATATCTAGATGGCAGAGAAGATGGATTTTCAATACTTGAATCCTTAAGTAAAGTTTTAAGTGAATTCTCATCTGTAGAAAATCATTTTGAAGCCCTTAAAGAGAAAAAAGAGGCTTTAGAAGGAGCTTATTATACTATTCAAGAAGTGAGTAGAGAAGTAAGAGATATTGCAGATGAAGTTGTCTATGATGAAGATAGACTTTCTAAAATAAATGAAAGAATTTATGAAATAAATACTTATAAGAAAAAGTATGGACAGACAGTTGAAGAAGTACTTGAATATTATAAAAATTTAAAAGAAAAATATAAAGAACTTATAAATGCTGAAGAGATTTTAAATGAACTTAGAGAGAAAGAAGCAAAAATATTAGATTCTATGAAGGAAGTTGGTAAGGTACTTCATGAAATTAGATGTAAGTATAGTCCATCATTAGAAGAAAGAATATTAGATGAACTATCCTATGTTGGTCTTGAAAAATCAAGAATGAAAATAGAAGTTAATTTAGAAGAAGATGCAAAAGAAAGAGGATTTGATGATGTTTGTATCATGATTTCAACCAATCCAGGAGAACCTTTAAAACCTCTTGAAAGAGTTCTATCTGGAGGAGAGCTTTCAAGAATTATGCTTGCACTTAAATGTGTATTTGCAGATAAAGATGATATAGGGACATTAATTTTTGATGAAATTGATACTGGAATAAGTGGTGAAGTTGGACAAAGAGTTGGAGAAAAGATGTATCAAGTAGCAGTTGGAAGACAAGTACTTTGCATTACACACCTACCACAAATAGCAATACTTTCTGATCATCATTATTTTGTATCTAAAGAAGTTAAAGACAATAAAACATTCACTAAAATAGAATTGTTATCAATCGAAGAAAAAATTAAGCAGGTTGCATCAATGCTTGGTGGAAGAGAGATAACAGAAGCAACTTTAGAAAATGTAAGAGAAATGCTTAGATTTTCGGAACTTAAAAAACAAGAAATAAGAGACTTAAAACTTACATAAGTATTGGAATTTAGGAAAAAATAAAACCGCGAGTATAACGTGGTTTTATTTTTTTTGTTTTTTAATTTTTGTCTTTAATAGAAAACAAAATACAGCATATAAGAAAAGGAGCTTGGGTAACTTAAGAGTAGAAGCAAAGGAGGAGAAAAGATGAATAAGAAGCTATTTAAAAATGTTAGTTTAATAATGACTCCTATTCTGATTCTTTTAATGATGATTAGCTTTTCTCTTAGAGATATACCTAAGACAGTGTCTTCTACTGAGGATCTTCAGGTTATAGCCTCTCTTCAAGGCTCTACGCCTTTAACAAAAGCAGATTTGAAGGAAAATAGTCTACAGTATAATCTTTTGGGAATTCTTCCTATAAAATCTGTAAGAGTAAGTGATAATAAAAATATAGAAGTCATTCCTGGAGGAAATAGTATAGGTGTTAGACTTTCTTCAGAGGGTGTATTAGTTGTAGGGTATTCAGATGTTATTGTCAACAATCAAACACTGCCAAGTCCAGCTAAAGAAGCTGGTATTGAAATAGGAGATATAATTACAGAAGCTAATAACGAAAAAATAGAATCTTCGAAATCTCTTATTGATAGTGTGAGACGATGTAAAAGTAGTAAAATGAATCTATCTATAATTAGAAATGGAGAAACTTTAAAAAAACAGATTAACTTAATTGAAGAAAAAAATGAAGGCTATAAAATAGGCCTTTGGGTAAGAGATTCAACAGCAGGTGTTGGTACAATGACATTTTATGATAAAGATAGTGGTAAATTTGCAGCACTAGGTCATCCAGTGACAGATGGTGATACAAATGAACCATTTGTAGTAAAAGAAGGTGATTTACTTAAATCTTCAATAATTAGCGTAAGAAAAGGAGAAAAAGGTTCCCCTGGAGAATTAAAAGGAATTTTCCAAGATGAAGATTGTCCTTTGGGAAAAATAAATAAAAATACACAATGTGGAATTTTTGGTGAAGGAAATAAAGCATCGTGTAAAATATTTGATCATAAACCTATTGAAGTTGGATTTAGAGATGAAATTGTAACAGGAAAAGCAACAATATTAACAACTGTAGATGAAAGTGGACCTAAAGAGTATGAAATAGAAATATTAAAACTTTTTGATCAAAATGAACCAGGTCCAAAGAGTATGGTAATAAAGGTAACTGATGAAATATTACTATCAAAGACAGGTGGCATAGTTCAAGGAATGAGTGGAAGTCCAATAATTCAGAACGGTAAAATAGTAGGTGCTGTAACTCATGTTTTAATAAATAAGCCGGATGTAGGTTATGGTATATATATAGATTGGATGCTTAAAGATATAGGAATAGTTAAATAACATAAAATAAGACGGCATATATTAAAATATATTGCCGTTTTTTGATACCTTAAAATAAGATTGAGTTTTAACAAAATTAGGAAAATGACAAAAAATTTCGTTAAAAAGTATTTACTAATAATTAAATATAGTGTATAATTTACAAATAGTGGAAGAAATATATAAGATTAATAGTATTTCTTCATATTTACTACATACTATCACAGAAAATACAATATTGTAATAGAATCTTATTTATATTATTATTAAGATGGGTGGATTTATTATCTGGAGGAGGATTTAAAGCACAATTGTCGAATAGTTATAATAAGTTTTATTCGTATTTATATGAAATATGCCTTTTAACATATTACACGGGTAGTAAATAGAAAGAAGAGGGGAGAAATAAATGGAAGATTCAAAGATATCAGTACTTATAGCTGATGATAATAAGGAATTTTGTAGTATCTTAAATGATTATTTTTTAAATCAAAGAGATATAGTAGTAACAGGAATTGCAAATGATGGAAGGGAAGCTTTACAACTTATTGAGGAAAGAAAGCCGGATTTAGTTGTACTTGATATAATTATGCCTCATCTTGATGGATTAGGAGTTTTAGAAAGATTAAATAGTATGAACTTAGAAAAGTTTCCAAGAATAATAGTGTTATCTGCAGTAGGACAAGATAAGATTACTCAACAAGCTATTACGCTAGGTGCAGACTATTATGTAGTTAAACCATTTGATATGGACATTTTCACTAAGAGAATAAGAGAAATGTTTAGTACTGGAGAATCTAATCTAGCGGCAAATAGAGAAACTCAAGTACCAATAATGCAAAGAGAAGCAGCAGCAACTAGAGGTCCAATTGATCTTGAAGCTGAAATAACAAACATTATCCATGAAGTTGGAGTACCCGCTCATATTAAAGGATATATGTATTTAAGAGAAGCTATAACTATGGTAGTTAATGATATGGAACTTTTATCTGCTGTAACAAAGGAATTATATCCT
>JAQXTC010000191.1 GCA_029219285.1 Clostridiaceae bacterium | reverse complement strand
GAAGTCTCTAACATTGATTTCTTCTTTCCACAGTCTTCCTTCAAAGCCTGCCCATTGTTGTTTTTCTAACATGTTCATTCCTCCTCGAACTTTTTTATACATATTTAATCTATTTAAATAATTAATTTATGTATCACCTTGGATATGACTATTTATACCATTAATTCTCTAAAACAATCATATTTTAAATAAATTGTTGTATTTTTTCTTTTTATGTATAATATCATTAAATTTTTCTTTTATTACTATAATTATGCAATAAGTTTAATAATTGGTCAACCTTTCAATTAAAGTTTATACTTTTAAAAAATTCTAAATTGTTTGATAATTTACTTGATTAATTAAGTAATGAAGAATTAATAATTAAGAGTTATCTTTATTTTTCTTCGACTAAGCTCAGAAAAGCAAAATTACGGCGATGCTTCAGCATCACCGTAAAAAAATCCCTGTAGGATTTTTTAATAAATTTTCAGAAACTCCGCAAGAGTTTCATGCTTCATTCTTAATTCTTACTTCTTAATTCTTTTAAAATTAATCTCACTATACCAAATGCACTCCCAAATAAATTATCCTGTCATTTCAAACGTACTAAATTCATCATTGACAAGTTTACTTGGCGGATTTATACTGATTTTAACAAGTTAACTTGGCATTTTGACAATTATACTTTGAAAGGATGATATTAATGAATAAAGAAGAAATTTTAGAAAAAAGTAGACAATCTACTATAGATGAAGGGATTGAACATGCTGAAAATGAAGGACGTAAGACTGGTTATATTATTTTCACAATAGTATATGCTTTTATAATTACTTTCAACCTTTTCTTCGGCGAAAGCGATACATTCCATGCATTATCTTCTCTATTTTCGATATTTATAGCCACTGAAGCTTTTCAAAAGTATCGTTTTATAAAAAATAAAATATACCTAATTTCCGCTATTGCTGCAGGAATGACATCAATTATATCTTTAATTAATTATATTTTAACAACATTGAGGTAATAGATATGAAGGAAACACTTGTTTTAAAAAATAGATTAAAAATTGCTAGAGCGGAAAAAGGCTTATCCCAAAGTCAACTAGCAGAAATGGTTGGGGTATCTAGAAATACCATAAGTTCAATAGAAGTTGGTCAATTCAATCCAACTGCTAAATTAGCACTTATTCTTTGTATTGCTTTAGATAAGAAGTTTGAAGAATTGTTTTACTTTTAAATAAAAAACAGAGTATATTTGTTATCTTAGAATACTTCCTTTGTCAGTTTTTCTCTTTTATAAAGTCCATACTTAGAGAAGAGAGAAACAAAGCATACTTGTTATTAAAGAATACTTCTTTTGTTAGTTTCTCTCTTTTACTTTGTTTTTCTTTAGAGAATAGATAAAAACTCGCAAGCTCGTTACATTAGTTTTATAGTAGAAAATCAATTTCTCTTTTTTCTAAAGATAATCTTGCTATACGAAATATACTCCCAAGCAAATCAATCTGCCATTCCAGATGCACTTGCTCTTCTCTCTTCTCTATAAAAAAAGCACCTGTAAACAAGGATTTCCGCCCGTTACAGATGCATTTTTTTAATTACATCTCAAGAAATTCTGCAAGAATTTCCTCCTTCATTCTTAATTCTTCCCTCTTAATTCTTAATTATCTATTAGGTAATATTATTACAAACTCACTACCTTTACCAACTTCACTTTTTACATATATCTCTCCACCATGTAGATTTACAATCTGCTTTGTTATAGTAAGCCCTAAGCCACTACCACCTTTTTTTTCTGAACATTTATCAATTCCTTGATTAAATCTATCAAAGATAACCTTCTGATTTTCTATACTAATACCTTCACCGTTATCTTTTACACTTATTTTCACCTTATCTTCTAAATCTTTTAACGTAACTTCAATTAAACCACCTGATGGTGTAAATTTAACAGCATTACTAACTAAGTTTATAACACATCTTTCTATATCAAGCTTGTCACATTCTATTATTTTTTCTTCCACATCAGTATCAAAAATAAATTCAATACCTTTCTCTTCAATATAATCTTTCATTTCTAGAGCTGTTTCTTCTACCAAGTAGACAACATTAGTATCTTCTTTATTTAGTATATAATTATTATTTTCAATTTTTTCATAATCAATTAAATTGTTAATAAATGTTAATAACCTCTTACCATTTCTGTCCATTACATCCATATAATAATCAAGTTTTGCAATAGGAATAACTTTATTTTCTACAGTGTAAGATTTTATTACTTGATTTATACTATTTAAAACATTCAATGGTGTTTTAAGCTCATGGGATAGATTAACAAAATAATTATTTTTACTTTGCTCTAGTTCTAATACTTGATTAAATAGTTTCTGATTCTTCTCCATTTGCTCTCTTAATTCAAGAGTTCTTCTATCTACTAGTTGATCTAGCGCTATAACTTTATTTCTATAAATACAAGTAACTATGATTATTACAACACAACAAATTATTTTGGCTAAATTGCTTTTCCAGAATGGTGGCTTAATAGTAAAACTTACATTATTTATTTCACTTTCTACTCCATGTTGGCTTGTAGTTTTAATCTCTAAATTATACTTTCCTGCTACTAAATTAGGAAATATTAGACTGTTTCCATTAATAGTTTTCCAATTATCTTCTTTACCACTTAATCTATAATAATATTTATTATTCTTATTATTTTTGTAGTCATCAGAAAAAAAGTTTATTTTAATATTATTTTCATTATATTTAAGCTTAGTATTGGATATATCTTTTCTACTTATACCATTTACTTCAAAACTATCAAATATAACCTTAGGTTTAAACTCCGATATTGCAACAGCATCACTATCAATTATGTTAAAACCATTAATTCCACCAAAATATAAAAATCCATCTTGATCTTTATAACATGATCCTCCATTAAATTCGTTACATTGAAGTCCATCGGCAACTGTGAAATTTTTAAATGATTGATCTTTCAAAGATAATTGAGATATACCCCCATTAGTACTCATCCATATATTATTATACTTATCAACTAATATGCCATATATGGTGTTATTTATTAACCCATCATTTTCTGTATAGTGTTTAAATTTATCAGTACTAGGGTCTAAGATATTAATACCATAACTAGTACCAACTAAAATATTACCATCTAAATCTTCTGTTATGTACCTTATATTGTTACTACTAATACTTTCAGTATCATTTTCATCATTTGTATATATTTTGTATTCTCTTGTATTAGGATTTACTTTTATTAGTCCACCATCGAAAAGACATCCGATATAATAATTTCCTTTTGAATCTTCATAAACAGCTCGTACAAACTTATCTGATAATCCTATATCCTTAAAATTAGATGTTAGATCAGTAACTTGTCCATTACTTGTATCAAAACAAGCAACTCCTTTATTGGTCCCTATCCATAAAAAGCCTTTAGAATCAATAAATAAAGATCTTATTTTATTTGAAGGAAGGCCATTATCTTTGGTGTAATTTGTTATATTGTAATTACCACTTTCACTTATATCTACAACTGATAATCCTTCATTAGTTCCAATGAAAACTTTATTATTATAAATAGTTATATCCTGTATGTTATCATTTATAATATCACTATTTTCCTCTTTTAAATTTATAATTTCACTTTCATTTACCACATTAACTCCATTTTCGTGAGTTCCTATCCATAATGTATTACTGTTTTCTTTGCTTATACCATTAATCATATTGACTTATAAACTTTTTTTTTCTAAAACATTAGGTTTAAAATGATAGAAATTACTATTAGGGTTAAAAACAGAAATTCCACTATATGTTCCAATCCATATAAGACCGCTTCTATCTTTTAATAAGCAACGTGTCTTTTCATTTAGTAGACTATCCTTAGAATAAAAATCCTTATTATAATTAACGAAAGTATTTTTTTCATAATTATAACTACAAATACCTTTATCAGTTGCTATCCAAAGGACTCCTTTATCATCAATTTCAACGTCTCTTACTATATTACTAGATATTGAAGATTCATCATTATTTTCCCTATAGTTAGTCATACTTTTATCTTCTAAATTTATTCTAAACAAGCCTTCTTCTAAGGTGCATACCCATATACTTCCCTTTGCATCATCAAAAGTGTTATATATATCTATTTTTCCTATAGTGTCATCATAGAATTTAACTTTATTTAAATCTTTATCAAATTCAGCTAATCCATTATCTGTACCAATCCATATGTGACCACGATAATCTTCATTAATTGAATATATGTATTGACTAGGAAGATCATCTTTACCATCTAATATTCTAAAAAACTGGTTCTTTTCATTATCATATAAATTAAGACCATCCACTGTTGCTGCTAATAATTTATTATCACTAGTACTTAGAATCTGACATGCAGTATTATTAGATAAATTACCATTGTCTTCACCTTCATAATAATTTTTTATTTCATCAGTATTTTGATCTATCCTGCTTATTCCATCTAAAGTAGCTATCCACATATACCCATTCTTATCTTCCGTCATGTCGATAACATAGTTATTAGTTAATGAATTTTCATCATACTTATCATTTTTATACTGTATAAATTCATTGCCATTATACCGATTAAGACCATCATTGGTACCTATCCATATATATCCTTTACTATCTTGATACATAGCTTCTACAGTTGATTGAGACAAACCATCTTCAATGGTTATATTATTAAATTTTACACTTCGACTTATGCTGGCATAAGTTATGTTTACACTCATTAACGAAAATATTAATGTTAGGATTAAAATCCTTCTTACTTTTCTCCCCGTTATCATAAATCACCTCTTTTATTTCTATATATTTCGACATTATTCCACATTTATTAATATTGTATAATCATTTCATATTTTTTGCCAGTCTATTTTAAGATATTTTTATATTTTTTAAATAAAAAAGTGGCTTCGCCACGCTCCCTTCGGGAAACTTAATTGAAAGTTTAAAATTAAAATCATAGGAAACTAAAAATCCTATGCTTAATTCTTATCCTCTGTATTTTTTCCCATAAACACCATCATATTTTAATGGTCTCATTATGCTGCCGCATTTTTCGCATGAAAAACAAGGGGGTTCATCTATGTTACTTTGATCCA
>JAQXTC010000190.1 GCA_029219285.1 Clostridiaceae bacterium | reverse complement strand
ATTTATACGATAAATCAATAGTTGCATATGATCTTAGTAATCATAATAATAACAAACTTGTATTTAATACATTAGATTTAGCGATAAAATCCAACCCTGGAACTACTCCGTTATTACATAGTGATAGAGGGTTTCAATATACTCACAAAGAGTTTCAAAAAAAGCTACAAGATAATGATATGCAACAATCAATGTTTAGAGTAAGTTGTTGTATAGATAATGGACCGACTGAAGGCTTTTGGGGAATAATTAAATCAGAAATGTATTATAATATGAAGTTTGAAAATGAAGATGAATTGCGTCAAGCAATAGAAGATTACATATTTTTTTACAACAACAAAAGGTATCAGGAACGCTTCAACAATCTTGCTCCTCTAGAAGTAAGACAAGCTGCAATGACCTCAATAGTCCCAGTACAATATCCTATACCTGAAAATAAACGTATCTTAGCATACAAGGCTATGCTATCGGAAAAAAAAGGAAAAATCGAATAAAAAATGCGACCTTAACTAAGATCGCATTTTCTTAAAAACTTTATTTATTTTACCTGTCTACTTGACAAGGGTCTGTTCATTTTTTTATATACAGCCTAAAATTATTTTTTCTACACCACAATATTATTTATCCATATTCCCTTCTTCACAAGAATATATCCAATTATACATTTTATTATACTTATTAATTGACATAATAAATATATTATTATTATAGGAAGTGCAGTAAAATTCATAAGTACGTATGCAAAAGGAATTGATATCACCCATAATGAAATACTATCAAACAAAAATGTGATGAAAGTTTTCCCTCCAGAACGCAATGTAAAATAAGATGCATTCATAAAAGCTTCTAACGGCATACAAAAAGCCAATATTCTAATAAAATTTGAAGCATAATATCTCACTTCATCTGTCGTATTGTAGATTTTAGGGAAAACTTGAGAAATAAAAGCCATTATTAAGCCAATAAATACACAACTAACAACAGAAAAAAATATTAACTTAGTATCAGTTTTCTTCGCTTCTTCCATTTTTCCTGCTCCAAGTAGTTGCCCTATAATAATTGAAATAGATGATCCTAAAGCAATGTATACGATATTAAATACATTTGAAATTGTACTTGTTATGTTAATACCTGCAACAATAGCTAATCCTGCATGAGAATAAATGGCATTCAAACTTGCCATCCCCATAGCCCATAATCCTTCATTAATAAAAAGTGGCGTACCTTTTATTAAGATTTGTTTTGCTAGATTTTTTTCTATTTTGAAATTTCTATAAACTCCAACTATAAACTTATTTTTAATTTTATTTCTATGAGTCCAAGTTACCACAATGCCACATTCGATAAATCTCGAAATTACTGTAGCAATGGCTGCTCCATATGCTCCTAGCTGAGGAAATCCAAATTTACCAAAAATCAGCAGGTAATTAACTATTAAATTTACCATAACCGCTACAATTCCAGCTTTCATAGGAACAATAGTTTCTCCAGTTTCTCTCAAGGTACTTGAATAACATTGCATAACTGCAAAAGGAATAATACCTATAATATCAATTAATATGTATCCACTTCCATACTTCAATGTTTCTTCTATACTCCCAGTAATACTACCTTCATGAAGAAACAAAGATATAAGTTCATGTCGAAATACCCCCATTATAAATATTCCGACAAAACTTATTATGCCACACAAAATTAGTTTAAATCTGAAGGTTTGCTTTATACCTTCGTAGTTTTTATTACCATAAAATTGTGCACCAAAAATTCCTGGTCCTGATATTGCCCCAAAAATAAAAAGGTTAAATATGAAAATAAACTGATTAGATATAGCAACCCCACTCATTGCATCAGTACCTATTTGTCCTACCATTATATTATCTAACATACTCACAAAATTCGTTATACCATTTTGTATCATAATTGGTACTGCTATAAATAGAACCATCTTATAGAATTTTTTGTCTCCTATAAATTTATTAATCCTCATAATTCACTCCATTAAAATTTATTTATGTAAAATAAATCGTAATATTTTACACACTATTGTATTGTATCATTTTATTACTAAATTGTATAATAAAACATTGCTGAGTCTTTATAATACTAATTCCATCATTTTAACTAATCATCTTATTATGTTTTTTTGTGCATATTAAGATATATATACAAAAAACTCAGTAGCAATTTTACTACTGAGTTTTAACATTAAAGCTGTTCAATTTCTTTCATCAATTCTTCAACTAAATCTTCTTCTTTTACTTTTTTAATTATTTTTCCTTTTTTAAATATAATTCCTTCGCCTTTTCCACCAGCTATACCAATGTCGGCTTCTCGTGCTTCACCCGGACCATTTACTACACATCCCATAACTGCAATCTTTATATTCTTATTTAAGTTTTCTATCCTCTTCTCTACCTCTTCGGCAATTTCAATTAGGTTAATTTGAGTTCTTCCACATGTTGGACAAGATACAAATTCTAATCCTTCTTCTCTTAGGCCTAAGCATTTAAGTATTTCTTTAGCTACGATAATTTCTTCAACTGGGTCTGCAGTTAAAGAAACTCTAATTGTATCTCCTATACCTTCTGCAAGCAAAGTCCCAATACCAACGGAGGATTTTATTGTTCCTTTAGATTTAGTACCAGATTCAGTAACTCCAAGATGCAATGGATAGTTACATTTTTCACTCATTAATCTATATGCTTCAATCATCATTGCAACATCTGAAGATTTTATTGATATAACAATATCTTTAAAATCTAGTTTTTCTAATATTTCTACATGTCTTAAAGCACTTTCTACTAATCCTTTTGCTGTTGGCTTTCCATCTCTTTCTAAAATATCTTTTTCGAGAGAACCAGAATTAACCCCAATTCTTATTGGAATATTTTTATTTAAAGCCGCCTCTGCTACCATCTTTACTCTTTCTTCAGAGCCAATATTACCTGGATTAATTCTAAGAGCAGCTACTCCATTTTCTATAGATTTAATAGCTAATCTATAATCAAAATGTATATCCGCAACTACTGGAATAGGCGATTGACTTGTTATATTCTTCAAATTCTCTGCAGCTTCCATATCTAGAACTGCACATCTTACTATTTGACAACCTGCATTATATAATTCTCTAATTTGCTTCAGTGTAGCTTCAGTATCTTTTGTATCTGTATTGGTCATTGATTGAATTACTACTGGTGCCCCTCCACCAAGTAATACATTACCAACCTTAACCTGTCTTGTTGCTTTTCTTTTCATCTTAATCACCTTCCTATAAAGCCATAGGGAATAAAATATCCTTAATTGTTACTATAATCATTAATGCAAATAATATTACAAAACTAATTGTATTTAATACATTTATTACTTTTTTAGGTACTTTTCTTCTAGCTACCATTTCGATAAATGCAATTAAACATCTTCCACCATCTAGCATTGGTATTGGAATCATGTTACAAACACCTAAACTGACAGATAAAAATCCTACCAAATATAACAAACTTATCAAACCAGACTTTGCTGCTGACGATGATATTTGTACAATAGACACTGGTCCTCCAACATCTGTTTTAAAATTAACTTTTCCTTGAGTTAAAAGACTAATATTTTTTGTTACTAAAGTTCCAATTTGTCCTGCGCTGTGCTTTGCAGCCTCAGTAAAAGTTGGATTTGCATTAGGCTTAAAGCCAATACCTATTAAATATTGTCCTTTATTCTCACCTGTATCTTCACCATATACATATCCATCTTTATTCTCATTTGGAATAGCATATTTAGGTGTTATAGTTTTTTCTATTATTTCTCCATTTGCCTTCTCATATCTTATATCCATAGGTTTGCCCTTTGAATAATTTACTTCAATGCTTATATCATCTGTAGTAAAAACTTTATCTCCGTTAATACTTAAAATTTTGTCTCCAACTTCCATTCCTATTTCATGAGCTGCACCATCATCTGTGATATTTGCAATCTCAATTGTTGCAAAGCCTCTGTACATAAAAACTGTTGAAAACAAAATAATTGCAAGAATTATATTCATCATAGGTCCAGCAATGTATATAAGTATTTTCTTTAAGGAAGATTGAGCTTCTATACACCTCTCCTCCTCTTCCTCAGTAAGTTCTTTAGGTTTTCCCTCTTCATCATCTTTTGATAAAGGTAAAACAAATCCTCCTACTGGTAATAATGCAATATTATAATCTGTTTCCTTACCTTTATGTGTAATTATGTTAGGTCCAAATCCAATATTAAATGCTTCAACCTTAACATTAAATAACTTCATCATTATAAAATGGCCAAATTCATGAACTAATATCATGATTCCTAAGGCTAATATTCCTAAAATATAATACAAAACTTTTCCTCCTATCTAGCTTTCTCTAATACAAACTTTCTAACCTTTTTATCAATTTCTATTACATTGTCAATTGTAACTTTAGTGTTCATTTCTCTTTCAAATTCATTCATTGCCTCTTCAATAAGTTCTGCTATCTCTAAGAATTTGATTTTTTTCTCTAAAAATAGTGCTACTGCTACTTCATTTGCAGCATTTACTATTGCAGGCATAATCCCACCTCTTTTACCTGCAATGTAAGCTAATTCTAAACATCTAAATGTTTCTTTGTCAGGTTTTTCAAATGTAAGTTTAGATATTTCATAAAAATCAATTGTTTGCGCTATTTCTTCTTCTCTATTTGTATCATTCAATGCATATTGAATTGGTAATCTCATATCTTGAGAACCAAGTTGAGCTATTATACTTGCATCCTTATATTCAACCATGGAATGAACAACACTTTGTGGATGAACAACGACTTGAATATTATCATAATCACAATTAAATAACCAATGAGCTTCAATTACCTCAAGACCTTTATTCATCAATGTTGCAGAATCAATAGTAATCTTACTTCCCATACTCCAATTTGGATGATTTAAAGCTTCCTGTACAGTTACATTTTCAAGATCTTTTCTTGTTTTACCTCTAAAAGGTCCACCTGAAGCAGTCAAAATTATTTTTTTCATTCTTGTCCAGTCATTTCCTTGTAATGACTGAAAAATTGCACTATGCTCTGAATCTACAGGAAGTATTTTTACTCCCATTTCTTTCGCTCTCTTCATAACTATTTCGCCAGCAACAACAAGAGTTTCTTTATTGGCAAGTGCTATATCTTTTTTAGCTTCAATTGCTGCCATCGTAGGTTTTAAACCTATCATTCCAACTACTGAAGTCACTACCACATCAATTTCTTCTAACTTAGCTATTTTAATTAACCCTTCCATACCACTTAATACTTCAGTACTAAAATTATTGTCGCTACAATATTTTTTAATTTGCTTTGCACAATCTTCATTCATCATAGCCACATACTTAGGTTTAAATTCATTAATAAGCTTTTGCATTTTTTCAACTGATGAATTAGCAGTTGCCCCAATAAGCTTAAATTTATCACCTGATTTTCTAATTACATCTAGAGTTTGCTCTCCAATTGACCCTGTTGCCCCTAAAATTGAAAGTCCTTTCATCTTAAATAATGTCCTCCTATATTGAATTTACTTTTGTAAATTAAATTCATCATTATAAATTAATTCTTTTGCTAATATAGTATATAATGGTCCAATAATTACACCTAAAAGTCCAAATAACTTTATTCCAATATAAACCGATAAAAATACAATAATTGGATGAATATTTAAACTTTTGCTCAGAAATTTTGCTTCTAAAATCTGTCTAATTACTTCTACCAAAATATATAACAATATTAGTCCAAAAGCAGTAAGATAATCTTTTACTATAATATTGTATATTATTATTGGTATAAATACAATGACAGTTCCTACATAAGGAAGTATATCTAATATACCACATATAATTCCAAGAAGAACTGCTTCTTTAACCCTGAAAATTAAGAAGCCAACAATTATTTCTAAAGTAGAAATAATTACTAGCACCGCCTCAATCTTTGCCATAGATAAGATATTATTTTTTTGCGATTTATACTTAATTATTATATCTTTTGGTATAAGTCGTGAAATTAATTCATTAAATTTATCTCGATCTACAATCATAAAATATGCACAAATATTGCCTATACCATAAGACAAAATGCCTTCACCTGTTGCGAATGCTCCATTTTTAATTATATCTTTATTTAAAAATCCACTTAGTTGTTCTAATGCACTTCCATTTTCATTTATAATATTGCTTGCATAATCTAAAATCTTTTCTATTAAATTAAAATTTTCAACATAAATTGTATTTATTAAACCATATATAGTACTGCCAAGATATATTATAAAGGTTAATAATACAATATTAATTAAAAGTATACTTAAAGCTCCTGAAATTTTTTGGTTTAATTTAATTTTTACAAAGATATTATACAAAGGTTTCGCGATTAGATATACAAGTATCATTGATAAAAAAGGCTTGAAATAATACTTAATAATCCATGTTACTAGTGATACTACTAAAAACATTGCCACTAAATCTATGAGAATTTCATACCGCTTTCTAAACTCCATAAACAACTCCTATTCATAACATTTATATATGTATATGCAGAAATTCTAGTTAACAGTATAATTTATTATTCAAAATATCCTCTCACTCAAAATCATATTTCTAATTCTTTTAACATATAAAAAATACACTGACTACATACCGTAATCAGTGTATTTCTTATATGTTAATAATAAATGTTAAGTAATAAAATACTACAACTCCTGAGAATAGAATAGAATCAAATCTATCAAGTATTCCTCCATGCCCTGGTATTAAATTACTATAATCTTTAATTCCAACATATCTCTTTACAGATGATGCTACTAAATCACCAAATTGACCAAAGATACCACATAAAGCACCAATAATAAAGAAATGATATAGTTCTATGTTAACACCATACTGTCTAGCAACAAAACCATATAATCCACAGAAAAGTGTTGCTCCAAGCAATCCCCCAAGTGAACCTTCTACTGTCTTTTTAGGACTTACTTTAGGACATAATTTTGTTTTACCTAATAATCTACCCGAATAATAAGCTGCTGTATCACAAATCCATGATCCTAAAAATATCAACCAAACTAAGAATTGTCCACCTTCTTTAATATTTACTAAATATATAAAACTAGTAAAAATACCTGCATAAATAAATCCTAATAAAGTAATTGCTACATCAATAAATGTATACTTTAAATTAACAACTGGAATGATTAATAAAATGAAAGTTGCTAAAATAACAAAATGGATTAAGTTATTAAAATCGTGATTTGTAAAATAATATATTAATAATAATGCATATCCAATAATTGAAATTGGTTTAAATTCCTTTTCTCTTAATGCCTTATAGAACTCAAACATTCCCAAAGCAGAAATAACAAAAGTGAATATTTCAAGTGGTAATCCCCCCAAAAAAATAAATAAAATAAATGGGGCAATCATTAGTGCACCTAGATATCTACTATTTGACTTCAATGTTTTCACCTCTACTTTAGACCACCAAATCTTCTATCTCTGTTTTGGAAGTCATAAATTGCTTTTCTTAAATCTTCTTCTTTAAAATCAGGCCAACAAATATCAGAGTACCAAAACTCAGAATATGCACATTGCCATAATAAAAAGTTACTTAGTCTTTGCTCTCCTGAAGGTCTAATTATTATATCGGGATCCGGCATTCCTGAAGTATATAAACACTCCTCTATTCTTTCTTCGTCTATATCCTCTGGATTAAGTTCACCATTTTTTATTTTCTCAGCTAATATTTTCATTGATCTTAGTATCTCTGCTCTACCACCATAGTTTAAAGCTACATTCATTACAATGCCTTTATTATTTTTAGTTCTTTCAGTTGCTTTATTAATTTCTTCTATGCAATCTTTTGGAAGTGCTGAAATATCACCTAAAACATTTATAACCACACCATTTTCATCCAATTCATCAATTTCTTGTCTTAAATATTGAACTAAAAGTTTCATTATCGCAGTTACTTCATCTTTAGGTCTCTTCCAATTTTCAGTTGAGAAAGCATATAAAGTCATATACTTAACCCCAAGTCTATTACCCTCTTTAATAATACGTCTTAATGTTTCTACACCTGCTTTATGTCCCATTGTTCTTGGAAGATTTTTTGCTTTAGCCCATCTTCCATTACCATCCATTATTATAGCAATATGTTGTGGTATTTTCTCCATGTCTAACTCTATATTATCATTATCAATTATTTCACTTTTTCTATTAGACTTAAATAAATTTAACATATAATTATATAACCCTCCTATTACTATAAAATAACGATGGGAGTCACAAGGTGTTTTTTCTACATTGACTAATAGTCGGCCCTTATGCACTCCCACCATATACTAAACTAAAGATAAAGACCTGCTTTTTGAGCAGGTCTTTTACTAGCTCTATATTGACATTATTTCTTTTTCTTTAGCTTGAATTAAAGTATCAACTTGTTTTACAAATGAATCTGTAACTTTTTGAACATCATCTTCACCTTTTTTTAGTTCATCTTCAGTTGCTTCATTTGATTTTTTCATAGCCTTAATCTTTTCATTAGCATCTCTTCTGATAGATCTTATCGCTACTTTTGCTTCTTCACCTGTTTTCTTAACAGTCTTAACAAGATTCTTTCTAGTTTCTTCTGTTAATTCAGGTATAACAAGTCTTATTACATTACCATCATTTGAAGGATTAAGACCTAAATCAGACTTTAATATTGCCTTTTCTATATCTTTTAAGATTGTCTTTTCCCATGGTGTTATCATTAAAACTCTAGGTTCTGGAGCTGATACATTGGCAACTTGGCTAATTGGACAAAGACTTCCATAATACTCTACTTGAACTCTATCAAGCATTGTTGGATTTGCTCTTCCTGCCTTCATTGTTTGTAAGTCAGATTTTAAAACTCCTATAGTTTTAGTCATTTTTTCTTCTGATTTTTTGATTATGTCTTTAATCATAAAACCCTCCTATTTTATTTAGATACTAATGTTCCAAGTGATTCTCCTAAAATTACTTTCTTAATGTTTTCAGGATTATCTAAACCAAATACTAATATTGGGATATCATTATCCATACATAATGAAGTAGCTGTTGAATCCATTACTTGTAATCCTTGATCTAAAACATCTATATATGATAGTTTATCATATTTTTTAGCATCTGGATACTTATGAGGATCTTTATCATATACTCCATCAACTTTTTTAGCTAAAAGTATTACTTCAGCTTCAATTTCTGCTGCTCTTAAAGCTGCTGTTGTATCAGTTGAGAAATAAGGATTTCCTGTACCTGCAGCAAATATAACAACTCTACCTTTTTCAAGGTGTCTCATTGCTCTTCTTCTAATAAATGGTTCAGCAACTTCCTTCATTTCTATAGCTGTTTGTACTCTAGTCATTACTCCGATTTGTTCTAAAGAGTCTTGTAATGTTAATGCATTTATACAAGTAGCTAACATTCCCATATAGTCAGCAGTAGTTCTGTCCATTCCTTCACCACTTCTACCTCTCCATATGTTACCGCCACCAACAACAGCACCAACTTCAACACCCATATCAAC
This sequence comes from Clostridiaceae bacterium, assembly GCA_029219285.1. Taxonomy (GTDB): domain Bacteria; phylum Bacillota; class Clostridia; order Clostridiales; family Clostridiaceae; genus Clostridium. Next base: position 15,021 of record JAQXTC010000190.1, on the reverse strand, counting down.
GATTTCTTTTATTTGTAATGCTATCTTTTTAGCAACGTTAAAATCTAATCCAAATCCATTTTCTCCTGCTAGAGCTTCCCCTGATAATTTTAGCATTACTCTTTTATACTTACAATCAGCCATTTTCATACCTCCAATATTATTACATTTTATTATTTCAAAAAAAGAGAACACCAACGTGTTCTCTTAAGTTTTTATTTACCCATTTGTCTTGCAACTTCTTCAGCAAAGTTTTCTTCTTTCTTTTCGATACCTTCGCCTCTTTCGAATCTTACAAAACTATTAACTGTTATTGGAGAACCAATTTCTTTAGCTTTTTCTTCTACTAACTTAGCAATTGTCTTATCTCCGTCTTTAACCCATAGTTGGTCAACTAGACATACTTCTTTGTAATACTTCTTAATTCTTCCTTCAACCATTTTTTCAACGATCTTTTCTGGCTTACCTTCATTTAAAGCTTGAGCTCTGTAGATTTCTCTTTCCTTTTCTACAGCTTCTTTATCAACGCCTTCTTCATTTAAGAATAATGGGTTTGCAGCAGCAACTTGCATGCAAAGTTCTTTAGCAAGTTCAGCAACAACTGGTGAATCACTTTCTGAACCTAATTCAACTACAACACCGATTCTTCCGCCACCGTGGATATAAGTAGCAATTACTCCATTATCAACAGTAAACTTCTTAAATCTTCTTACAGTCATGTTTTCACCTAAAGCAGCGATTAATTCTGTAAGAGCTTCTTGAACTGTCTTTTCTCCTTCGAATTTTTCAGCTAATAATTCTTCTACTGTAGTAGCAGATGTAGCAGCAGCTAACTTAGCAACTTTATCAGCGAATTCTACGAATTGAGCATTATCAGCAACGAAATCTGTTTCACAGTTAACTTCAACTATTGAAGCAATCTTCTTATCTTCTGAAATGTAAGTCTTAACGATACCTTCAGCAGCAACTCTTCCTGCCTTTTTAGCAGCAGCAGCTAATCCTTTTTCTCTTAGTAATTCGATAGCCTTATCTATATCTCCGTTAGTTTCTGTTAAAGCTTTTTTACAAGCCATCATTCCAGCGCCTGTTCTTTCTCTTAACTCTTTAACTGTTTTTGCAGTTATCATAATTCAATTCCTCCTTAAATTTGAAAGTAACCCTTATCATTTAGGGTAAAAGGTAAATGGGCAAAATACCATTATGCTCACTTACCTTTTATTTAGAAAACTATTCAGCTATTTGTTCGCCTTGTCTTCCTTCAATGATTCCGTCTGCCATTTTAGCAGTTATTAATTTAACGGCTCTTATAGCATCATCATTACCTGGGATTACGTAGTCAACTTCTTCTGGATCACAGTTAGTGTCAACTATTGCAACAACAGGAATTCCTAAAATCTTAGCTTCAGAAATAGCATTCTTTTCCTTTCTTGGGTCAACAACAAACATTGCTCCTATGTTGTCAGCATCGATGTTTCTGATACCACCAAGGTTCTTTTGTAACTTTTCAAGTTCTCCTTTAAGTTTTATAACTTCTTTCTTAGGTAAAACTTCGAAAGTTCCATCTTCAGCCATCTTTTCAATAGCTTCCATTCTCTTGATTCTAGTCTTTATTGTTTCAAAGTTAGTTAGCATTCCACCTAACCATCTGTTATTAACAAAGTGCATGTTTGATCTTATAGCTTCTTCTTCGATAGCTTCTTGAGCTTGCTTCTTAGTTCCTACGAATAAGATGTCTTTTCCTTCAGTTGCAACTTCCTTAATAAAGTTGTAAGCTTCTTCAGCCTTCTTTACAGTCTTTTGTAAATCTATGATATAGATTCCGTTTCTTTCTGTAAAAATGTAAGGAGCCATTTTAGGGTTCCATCTTCTTGTTTGGTGTCCAAAGTGTACACCAGCTTCTAATAATTGTTTCATTGATATAACTGACATTTTCTTACCTCCTGGTTTTGCCTCCACTGCACTCATTCTTGTTCGATCACCTAAATTACTTTAAGCACCAATCAAACTTGTCATGACAGTGTGTGTAATATTTTTTCCTTTGATAGTATACCATAAGGAATTTAACGTATCAACAATATTTTATTATTTTTCTTAAATATTATTCTGATTTCTTTATTATTTACAAAAAGCTCAACCTCTAAACATACAAAAAGACAAGAATTACAGAATTTAAATATCATAAAAGAGCATATTAAATTTATTTAACTCTACATATATATATTTAATAGTCTATAATTAAGAAGCTTAACTTATGAAAAATTCTTATGCCACATTTAGCCTATACATAAAGATACTTTGCTTAAATCACCTCAAGCATATTTGAAAATTCCCAATTCACAAAAAAATAGGAAGTATAACCCAAACTATACTTCCTACAAGCAAACAAAATAATAACTATTTTAGAAATTCCCCAGGAATTTCATCCTTAACTCTTAATTCTTAATTATTAATTGAACAAGTTCTATTTGATTTTTTTAAGTTCATCAAGAAGTTTTTCATTAAGAATCTTAATATGAGTTCCTTTCATACCAAGTGACCTTGACTCAATAACTCCTGCACTTTCAAATTTTCTTAAGGCATTTACTATAACGCTTCTTGTTATTCCAACTTTATCTGCAATTTTGGAAGCTACTAGTAACCCTTCATTTCCATCTAATTCATCAAAAATATGTTCAACCGCTTCAAGTTCCGAATAAGATAAAGTTCCTATTGCTAACTGAACAACAGCTTTATTTCTTGTTTCTTCTTCAAGTTCGTCTTGTTTTGCACGAAGCATTTCCATACCGACTATTGTTGCACTATACTCAGCTAACACTAAATCTTCATCTGTAAATTCACAACCAAATCTAGCTAATAATAAAGTTCCTAATCTTTCTCTATTTCCTATGATAGGTACAACTGTTGATAGCTTGTCTTTAAACTCACATGATCCTTCACCTTCAAGAACGCAAAGACCTTTGTTGGAAACATTCGCAATAGTTTCCATAGATTCTAATAATCTCTCATTATAATCAACAGGGAATTTTCTTTCATCTACTACTTTCTTTTTCATAAGACCGCAATCAAAATCTATTACAAAAGCATGTCCTAATATCTTTCCTTTTCTGCTTGCTATGTAAACATTACATTCAAGAACTTCAGTTAATAACTTACAAATATCATCAAATACAACAGGTTCTGTTCCTGTTTTTTGTAATATTTTATTTAATCTTCTTGTCTTGTCTAATAAAGATGACATTCGAAATCCTCCTCAAAATTTATCCTAAAGAAAATGATACCTTAAACTTATTAAATTGTTTAAATTTTCTAATTATTCAATAACACTTTCTAGTTTATCATAGCTTTAGACATATTACAACATGATGTTATTTAAAATGTCATTATTATTTTATTACATTTAAATTCCTACCCAATATATATTATATTAGGTAGGAATTTAATAAATTAATTATTTATCTTCTTTATTCTCTTCCTTAGGTAAAGCCTTCTTATAACCACATTCACTATTTGAACATTGAATATAATTACCAGTTTTCTTTGAGAATTTCTTAACCATATATGAACCACACTCAGGACATTTTTCTGCAACTGGTTCATTCCAGCTTACAAATTTACATTCTGGATAACCTGAACATCCAAAGAATTTCTTTCCTCTTTTACTTCTCTTCACTACTATTTTTTTACCGCACTCTGGACACGGTACATCAAGTTCTTCTACTATAGGTTTAGCATTTTTGCATTCTGGGTATCCTGGGCATGCTAAAAACTTACCATATCTTCCTCTTTTGATTACCATCATTCTACCACACTTTTCACATGGTATATCACTTACTTCATCTTCTATAACTACTTTAGAGACTTCTTTTTCTGCCTTTTCGATTGCAACTTTTAACGGGCCAAAGAATTCATCAACTACTGCTCTCCATTCTTCAGAACCTTCTTCTATATTATCAAGCTTCTTTTCCATCCCAGCTGTGAAATCAACATCTACTATGTCTTTAAAATACTCACTAACTATATTGTTTACTATGAACCCTAGTTCCGTTGGAATAAGATTTTTCTTTTCTCTAACAACATAATCTCTACTTAGTATAGTTGAAATTGTTGGAGCATAGGTACTTGGTCTTCCTATACCCTTCTCTTCCATAAGTTTAATGAATGAAGCTTCAGTATATCTTGCAGGTGGTTGTGTAAAATGTTGTATACCTTCTAATGAATTTACTTTTAAAATTTCGCCTTCTTCTAGTTTTGGAATTGCAACATCGTTTTCGTCGTCTTCCATAACATATTCATATACTTTCATAAATCCATCAAAATCAATGGTTGAACCACTTGCTTTAAATTTATATTCACCATTTAATATATCAATTGAATTTGTATTTAACATACATGTAGCCATTTGACTTGCCATGAATCTCTTCCAAATTAAAGAATATAACTTAAATTGTTCAGGAGTTAAACTTCCTTTTGCTTCTTCAGGTGTAATTTCCACGTATGTTGGTCTTATTGCTTCATGAGCATCTTGTATATTTTTCTTACCTCTATACTGTCTAGGACTATCTGGTAAGTATTCTTTTCCATATGAATTTTCTATAAATTCAAGAGCCTTATTTTGTGCCTCTTCGGAAATTCTAACAGAATCAGTTCTCATATAAGTAATCAAACCTACAGTACCATGACCCTTAACATCAACACCTTCATATAAACCTTGTGCAACTGCCATAGTTCTCTTTGTTGTAAAATTTAACTTTCTACTAGCATCTTGTTGCAATGTACTTGTTGTAAATGGTGGTAAAGGATTTCTTTTCTTTTTTCCCTTTTTAATAGCAGAAACTTGGAATTGTCCCTTTTCTAAATCTGCAATAATTTTATTGGCATCATTTTCTGTGTCAATTTCAATCTTCTTTCCATTTTTTGCTGTTAGTTTTACTGGAAATTTTTTTCTTTCCTTTTTTAACGTACAATCAACTGACCAATATTCCTTGGGTTTAAAGGCCTTTATTTCATTTTCTCTATCACAGATAAGTCTAAGGGCAACTGACTGTACTCTACCCGCACTTAAACCCCATTTAACATTTTTCCATAATATCGGACTTATTTCATAACCAACTAGTCTATCCAAAATCCTTCTTGCTTGTTGTGCATCAACTAAATTCAAATTTATTTTTCTTGCTTTTTTCAAGGAACCTTTAACTGCAGTTTTGGTAATTTCATTAAATTCAATTCTACAAGCTGAATCCTCTTCAATTTTTAAAATATTAGCTAAATGCCAAGAAATTGCTTCTCCTTCTCGGTCGGGGTCGGTTGCAAGATATACTTTATCAGACTTTTTGGCAAGTTTCCTTAACTTGCTTATAAGCTCTCCTTTTCCCCTTATAGTTATGTATTTTGGATTATAGTTATCCTCTATATCAACACCTAATTTACTTTTAGGTAAATCTCTAACATGCCCCATTGATGCTTCAACGGTATAATTCTTTCCTAAATATTTTTGTATTGTTTTTGCCTTTGCAGGTGATTCTACTATTACTAAATTATGACCCATACTAAAACTTCATATTTTATTATGAAGTCTACACCCCCTTAAATATCTAAATAATCTTAGCGTAATAATTGCCAGGTAGGCTAATTATTTCTTTCCTATTTTGCATTTCAAATAATACATTATATAAAGCTTCTCTGTCAACATTTGATTTTCTGACAATTTCATCTATGTGGATAGGACCATCAGACACTACACTTAATATCTTTTGCTGAAGAACTGATAATATTCTTGCCTTTTCTTTACAAGTTAGGTTTAATATACAGCGCAAATCTTCCATACATGTGAAAATTAATGCTCCATCACGAATGAGCTTATTACAACCCATACTTCCTTTCGAAAAAACTGATCCAGGAACAACTAAAACATCTTTATTTTGTTCGATAGCATAATTAGCCGTAATTAATGAACCACTTTTTTCAGATGCTTCTACAACAATAATTAAATCACTTAAACCACTTATTATTCTATTTCTTCTAGGAAAATTAAAACTTAATGGTCTAGTACCCGGAAGGAATTCAGATATGATAAGCCCATCTTTTACTACATCATTAAAAAGACATTTATTTTGAGATGGATATGCTATATCTATTCCACAACCTAGTACAACTATTGTTTTGCCTTTCTCACTTATAGCTGTATTGTGACAAACAGAATCAATTCCTTTCGCTCCACCGCTTATGATTGTGATATTATAGCTAATTAATTCTTTTGTCAATAGTCTCGCAACTTCAATTCCATAAGATGAACATTTTCTAGAGCCAACAATTCCAACTATTTTTTCCTTAAGTATTTCTATGTTTCCTTTATAGAACAATGCATAAGGAAAGCCTTGAATTTCCCTTAATTTCGCTGGATAATAAGAATTATTAAATGTAATTAATCCAACATTATTATCCCGCATCCATATTTCAATTTTTTCTGCTTTTTCTAATTCATATACTTTATTTAAGTTATTTAATTTTTTAAACTTAAAATGTTCATTTTTAATTATTTCTTCAAATTTATCGTATATAGCTTTTTCATCTTTATATAAATCTAATAATTTTTCTATAATTTCCCCACTAAGATTTAACATAATTAACCATATCTTATATTTCATAAACTGTAAACCCCTTTCAGATAATTTCTCCATTCAAATCCCTTCTATAACCTATTGCTTCTATTATATTACTTTCACTTATATCCTCTTTACCATCCATATCGGCAATAGTCCTAGCAATCTTAATAACTTTTCCATATGCTCTTAGCGAAGGTCTTGCCAAATTAAAATATCCCTTTAAGATATTCTCTATTTTTTTATTCACTCTACATAATTCATATATATCTCTTCCTTGTATTTCCGAATTATAATTATATTTAGTTTTATTTAATCTTTTCTTTTGATATTCCCTGGCTTTTAAAACTCTTTCTTTCATCAATTTAGACGTAAAATCTCCTGCTTTTTTATTAATTTCTTTGTATTGAACTCTTGGAACATAATTAAAAATATCAACCCTATCCTTTAAGGCTTTTGATAACCGTTTTAAATATCTTTCTTTTTCATATTCTGAACACGTACATTCTAAGTTATCCTTAGGGTTTAAACTACTTTTACCACATGGACACATGTTAAATGCAGCAACAAGAAGAAAATCTGCAAGAAAAGTATAATTATTATTATATCTACTTATATGAATTACTTTTTCCTCTAATGGTTCTCTTAAAACTTCTAAAACACTTTTATCAAATTCTAAAAGTTCATCCAAAAATAATATTCCTTTATTAGCTAAAGTCACTTCACCAAACTTCATTCCTTTTTCACCACCAGCAATAGCACACCTCGTAGCCGTATGATGTGGTGCTCGAAACGGTCTATTAATATTCTTTTTACTTTCTAAAAGACCTGAAATGCTGTATATTTTAGCTACTTCTAATTCTTCTTCATAAGTTAAATCTGGCATAATAGATGGAAGTGCTTTCGCAAGCATGGTTTTACCTGAACCAGTACTACCAAATAAAAGAATATTGTGATTTCCTGCAGCTGCTATTTCCATAGCTCTTTTGGAACTCTCCTGGCCTATTATAGAAGAAAAATCTTCATATTCAAATTTTTCATTTTCTAAAATAATATTTTCACTATCATAAGGTAGAAGATCACCATAATTTATAAAAGACACTACTTCTTTTAAATTATTAAACGGATACTTTAACGTTTTAGTAACATATTTACACTCATTTATATTTTCAAAGGGGAAAATAAATTTTTCAAAATTATTATTTATTCCCTCTAATATAATAGGTAAAGTCCCTCTTACACCCTTTACATCACCAGATAAAGACAATTCTCCAAATATAATATATTTATCACTTTCTATTTTTCTAATTTGATTTGTCTCCATCAAAATCCCCAACGCAATTGGAAGATCTAAAAGAGAACCAATTTTTTTTACATCAGCTGGTGCCAAATTTATGGTTATCCTTCCAAGTGGAAAATCAAACCCCGAATTTATAATTGCTGATCGCACTCTTTCTCGTGATTCTTTTACTGCTGTATCAGGAAGTCCTACTATACTAAAACTAGGCATGCCTTTCATTATATCAACTTCCACTTCAACGATAATACCTGATACTACTGAATATGTAGCGCTATATAATTTTATTGCCATTTTTATCACCCCATCTTCATTATTACCACATAATAAATTAATAAACTTTTACCGTATATTTTTCTATAATTAGCCAATAATTTATTTAGAAAAGGTGGTGCTAACAATGTATTGTGAAAATAAAAATATCGGAAATTATGGCGAAAAGCTGGCTACAGACTATTTAAAAAAGAATAATCACATAATTCTTTTTAATAATTTTAGAAATAATCGAGGCGAAATAGACATTGTATCAAAAATTAAAGATATTGTTGTTTTTACAGAAGTAAAAACTCGATATTCAAAACTTTTTGGTATCCCTTCAGAAGCTGTAACCCCGTCAAAACAGCATACAATAAAAATGATTGCTTCCTATTTTCTATATAAGAATAAATTATATGATTGTAATGTAAGATTTGATATAGTAGAAGTTAATTTAAATTACTATGATAATGGCTATAGAATAAACCACATAAAAGATGCTTTTAGATAAGTCAGCTTTCACCTATATACTTAAAATAAATTTTAATAACAAAAAATAGATAGCAAAAGCTATCTATTTTTTTGTTAATATAGATTTAATATAAATAATTATTTAATTGCTAAAGAATTCTTGTTAAAAAGCTTGCTCTATGTATAGGACATGATCCTACCTCTTTAAGTGCTTCAATATGCTTAGATGTTCCATAACCAGCATTATCCTCAAAGTCATACTGAGGATACATTTTAGCGTATTCCTTCATTAAATTATCTCTATACACCTTTGCTACAATAGAAGCAGCTGCTATACAAGCACTTTTAGTATCACCTTTTACAACTGATTTATTAGGAACTTGTATATTTTTAACTAAGTATCCATCAGAAAGTACTAAATCCGGTATCATTTCCATAGACATGCATGCATCTAAAAATACTTTATTATTGGCATAAGCTATACCCTTAGTATCAATTTCTTCGTTAGTACATTCAGCAATATGATAATAAAGAGATTTTTTCTTAATTATTTCTGCAAGTTCTTCTCTTTTCTTTTCAGAAAGTTTCTTGGAATCATTCAACCCTAAAATTAGTTCATCATCAATAACGTCATGATCTAATATAACCGCACAAGCTACTATAGGACCAGCTAAAGGTCCTCTACCTACTTCATCAACACCAGCAATATATTTGTACTCCCCAAAACCCTTATCAAAGTCATACATTGCTCTAACTCTTTTAATTTCTTTTATTATTTTATCCTTGTTTTTAGATAATCTTTCTCCAAGACTTATAACATTTTTTCTTCCATCAGCTACTAAAACATCGATTAGCTTTTGATATTCATCAGTTTTATATTCCTTTATAATATCAATTTTATCAAACTCTTCTTTTATAGCTTTAAAACTCATAAGCTTTAGATCTTTTGTTAATAAATCCATTTCCTTATACACCTACTTCTTTATATTAGGACGTTCTAAAGTTATTTTACCAATTTTACCGCCTCTGAATTCATCAAGAAGTATTACAGCAATTCTATTATAATCTATTTCATTACCTCTCATTATAGATCCTCTTTTTCTAGCAATTGCATTCAATGTATCTAAAGGATCTTCAAATATTTCCTCTATCTTGTATCTTTCTTTTAATAATTCAGGATAAAACTCTTGAAGTCTTTCAACTAACTTATATGCAAGTTCTTCGATATCCATTATTTCATCCTTAATTCCGCCTGTAAAAGCTAAATTAAGTGCTGTTTCATCATCTTGAAATTTAGGCCATAATACACCAGGAGTATCTAAAAGTTCTATACCAATAGATGTCTTAATCCATTGCTTATTTTTAGTAACACCTGGTCTATCACCTGTTTTAGCAATATTATTTCTTGCCATCTTATTTATAAATGTTGATTTACCGCAGTTAGGAATTCCAACAACCATTACTCTGGTAGTTATGTTAACCATACCTTTTTTCTTTAATCTATCATGCTTCTCTTTTAATAGTTCTAAAAGGGCAGGTTTAATAGCATTTAATCCAATTCCATTTAAACAATTAACTTCAAGCACCTTTACATTATCAAGGGATAAAGCTTTAATCCATTCTTTAGTTGCCTTCTTTTCAGTTAAATCGCACTTATTTAAAAGGATTAATCTTGGTTTATCACCAACAAGTCTATCTATATCAGGATTTGCTGAGCTTCTTGGTATTCTTGCATCTCTAATTTCAATAACAGCATCAACAAGTTTAAGATTTTCTCTTATTTCTCTTTGAGTTTTTTTCATATGCCCTGGAAACCAGTTAATAGCCATAAAATTTCCTCCTATAATTTTATTATGTATAACAAAAAAGGAACTCTTATCTAAGAGTCCCCATTTCCAATCAAAGTATTATCTTAATAATTCTTTAACCTTAGCAGCCTTACCTACTCTGTCTCTTAAGTAGAATAACTTAGCTCTTCTTACTCTACCTCTTCTAGCAACTTCAATCTTTTCGATGATTGGTGAGTTGATTGGGAATGTTCTTTCAACACCAGTTCCGTAAGCTACTCTTCTAACAGTGAAAGTTTCTCTTATTCCACCGTTTTGCATCTTAATAACTGTTCCTTCGAACATTTGAACTCTTTCTCTGTTTCCTTCTTTAATCTTTACGTATACTTTTAAAGTATCACCAACGTTAAAGCTTGGTAAATCAGTTCTGATTTGTTCTTGTTCTATTGATCTTAAAATTTCGTTCATTGTGTAGTCCTCCTTTATACTTTTAATTTGACGTTCATGCCAAAGCCTAAATTCAGCAGAGGAGCGCCGGTACTAACACAAAGTTTATTCTATCATAAGCATAAATTTTATGCAAGAAATTTTTATAACTTTTGATCTTTTAGTATTTTCAAGTCTTCTTTTGTAAGATTAATTTTTTTATATAAATCTGGTCTTCTTTTCTTAGTAATTAATAGCGATTGTTTTCTGCGCCACTTTCTTATATTCTCATGATGACCAGAGAGTAAAACTTCAGGGACTTTTTCCCCTTCATATTCAGGTGGTCTAGTATATTGCGGATATTCTAACAGCCCATCTGAATAAGATTCATCCATAAAACTTTCTTCTTTGCCAAGAACTCCTGGAATAAGTCTTAATATAGAATCAATGACTGGAATAGCAGCCATTTCACCACCAGTAAGAACAAAATCACCTAAAGAAATTTCCATATCAATATGTTTATATACTCTTTCATCTATACCTTCATAGTGACCACATAAAAATACTAATTCTTCTTCTTTAGAAAGTTCCATGGCCATCTTTTGATTAAATTGCTTACCTTTAGGTCCTAAAAATATAACTTTTCCTTTATTATTTTTCTTTACTGCTCTAATGGAATCGATTAAAGGTTGTGGAGCCATAACCATTCCTGCACCACCGCCATAAGGATAGTCATCAACTTTCTTGTGCTTGTTTAATGTATAATCTCTAATATTTAAATATTCTAAATCTACAATTTCCTTTTCTTGAGCTTTACCTATAATTGAATTATTAAATATAGTAAACATTTCAGGAAAAAGTGTTAATACACTAATCTTCATCTAACCATTCCCTTACTGGTTTTATAACAATTTTTTCTTCATCTATATTTATATCCAAAACAATATCATCCAAAACAGGAATTAATAATTGTTTAGGTTTTTCAATCCAATATACATCATTATTCTTTGTTTGAATTACATCATAAACCTTACCAAGATTATTACCTTCAGTATCATAAACAGTACATTTAATAATATCAGTCACATAATATGTACCTTCTTCTAGTTCTGGTTCTTCAGATCTTGGAACCTTTATATACTTTTGCTTATAAGTTTCAGCTTCATTCATATTTTCGATACCTTCAAGCTTTAAGATAACTCTATCCTTTTGAAACTTAACTCCTTGAATGTTCATCCACTTATCTTCAACTAAAACCTTTTTATATCTTTTGAAATTTTTAGGATCATCTGTAAGGCACATAACCTTTACTTCACCTTTAATTCCATGAGTATTAACTATTTGTCCTACATTAAAAAATTCTTCCATAAATTTCACCTCTTATTTTAATTTATAGTTAAAAAGAGTTAGGATAACACCTAACTCTTATTTTAGATTATTTCTACTACTACTTTTTTTTCTGTATTTAAAGCTGCAGCCCTTACTACGGTTCTTATAGCTTTCGCTATTCTTCCCTGTTTACCTATAACTTTACCCATATCATCCTGTGCAACAGAAAGTTCTAAAGTAATGATATTTTCATCTTCTACTTCGTTTACTTTAACCTTTTCAGGTTGATCAACTATGGCTTTCGCTATAATTTCAATTAATTCTTTCATAAAAAAGGCCTGTAAGCACAGTTATGCGCTTACAGTAGTCACCTCCAAAAATTACTTGTTAAGGCCTGCTTGATCAAATAATCTCTTAACTACGTCTGTAGGTTGAGCACCATTATTTAACCATTGAGTAGCTTTTTCTTCGTTTACTTTAACTTCAGCTGGCTTAGCAACTGGGTTGTAGTATCCGATTTCTTCGATGAATCTTCCGTCTCTTGGACTTCTTGAATCAGCAACTACTATTCTGTAGAAAGGAGCTTTCTTAGCACCCATTCTTCTTAGTCTTATCTTTACTGCCATTATTATTTCACCTCCTTCAAAGGATAATATTTATATATTAACTCATGAAAGGCATTTTACCAAATAGTCCTTTTTTTGACTTCTTAGTGAATGATTTCATTTGTTTCATTTGCTTTTTCATCATTTCATAGCTTTTTATAAGCTTATTAACTTCTTGAATTGTTGTTCCTGCACCAAGTGCTATTCTCTTCTTTCTTGAAGATGAACCAATAACAAGACTTGGATTTCTTCTTTCTTTTAATGTCATGGAATAGATAATGGACTCTGTTTTCTTAAGTTGCTTTTCACTCTTATCCATATCAATTTGACCTAGTACATTTGAATCAACTCCAGGAATCATTTCTAAAAGTTTACTAATTGGCCCAAGCTTTTTCATCTGATTCATAGCTGTTAAAAAATCCTCAAAGTTAATTTCAGATCCCAACATTTTCTTGGCTAAATCACCAGCTTCTTTTTCGTCAATAGCTTCTTGCGCTTTCTCTATAAGAGATAGTACATCACCCATTCCCAAAATTCTTGATGCCATTCTATCTGGATGGAAGACTTCAAAGTCATTCATCTTCTCACCAACACCAACATATTTTATTGGTTTTTCAGTAATGCTTCTAATTGATAATGCAGCACCACCTCTAGTATCACCATCAAGCTTAGTTAAGATAACTCCTGTAACATCTAAGTCTTTATTAAAACTTTCAGCTACATTTACTGCATCTTGACCAGTCATTGAGTCAACTACTAATAATATTTCATTTGGATCTACAGCTTCTTTAACATCCTTTAATTCTTGCATAAGCTCTTCATCAATATGAAGTCTACCAGCTGTATCTAAGATGATAACATTGTTTCCATTTTCTCTTCCTTGTTTTATAGCTGCTTTAGCTATATCTACTGGTGAAACTTTATCACCCATAGCAAACACAGGAATATCAATTTGTTTTCCAACAACTTGTAATTGCTTTATAGCTGCTGGTCTATATATATCACAAGCTACTAATAAAGGCTTTTTGTTTTGCTTTCTAAGTTCTAGAGCAAGCTTTCCACACATAGTAGTTTTACCTGCACCTTGAAGCCCTACAAGCATTATAACAGTTGGACCTACACCTGCAAAATTAAGTTTACTTTCACTACCGCCCATAAGTTCAGTAAGCTCATCATTAACTACTTTTACTACTTGTTGTCCTGGTGTCAAACTTTGAAGAACTTCTTCACCAACACACTTTTCACTAACACTCTTAATGAATTTCTTAACAACTTTATAGTTAACATCTGCTTCTAATAAAGCAAGCTTTACTTCTCTCATTGCATCTTTAATATCTTTTTCATTTAGCTTACCTTTACCTCTTAATTTTTTAAAGGTACCTTGAAGCTTTTCTGCTAATCCTTCAAAAGCCATATCAAACCTCCTGCTTTTTTATAAATCCTCTAACTTTTCTTTAAGATTATCATATTCATTATCAGAAATTGAATACTCATCTTTTAGACAATTTAAAATATCTATAATTTTATTTTCACGATTCATACTCTTTTGAAGTAAGTTAAGTTTACTCTCATAAGATAAAAGCGTTTTATAACATCTTTTAATAAGATCATGGATAGCTTGACGGCTTGTTTGGTTTAGTTCAGCAATTTCAGCCAAGGATAAATCCTCATTGTAATAAAGCTCCATAATGTTACGCTGTTTCTCTGTTAATAATGGGCCATAAAAATCCATTAATATTGAGATTTCAACTCTATCTATCATAAATACCACCTTACCCACAAAAGAGATAATATCAGAATTATGTTTAGGTGTCAAGTATTTTTACTTAACACCTTTAAAAAATTTGTTGAAAACTATATAAGTGCTTCTGCAAAGCTTTCTGCATCAAATTCTTGTAAATCATCAATACCTTCTCCAACACCTATATATCTCACTGGTATATTTAAACTTTGCTTAATTGATATAACAACTCCACCTTTAGCTGTTCCATCTAATTTAGTAAGTATAATACCATCTATAGGGCAACACTCCATAAATTGTTTAGCTTGAATTACAGCATTTTGTCCAGTAGTTCCATCTAATACTAATAAAGTCTCCTTATTTTCAGCACCAAACTCTCTATCAATTATCTTATTTATTTTTGAAAGTTCGTTCATTAGATTCTTTTTATTATGAAGTCTTCCAGCAGTATCACAAATTAAAAGATCAACATTTCTTGCTTTAGCAGCTTGGATTGCATCAAATACAACAGCAGCAGGATCAGATCCTTCTT
>JAQXTC010000189.1 GCA_029219285.1 Clostridiaceae bacterium | reverse complement strand
AATATTAAAGCAGATGATGGTAAGATTTCTTTAGATAATTCAAATTGTAAAGCAATAAATCTTAATTCAGATTTTGGTGATATTATAGTAAATAATACAAAAACAGAAGATTTTAATTCCACATTACAATCTGGCAGCTTAAAGTTTAATGACTTTACAGCAAATAAAATTACTGCTACAAATGAATTTGGTGATATTAAAGCTGATAAAATTTATACTAATGGCTTAGATTTAAATTTAGAATCAGGCAAAGTAAAAATTAACGGTGAACTTAAAGGAACAAATGTAATTAATTCTGACTCTGGCGATATTGATATTACTTCCTCATTAAAAGAAGATCAATATTCTCTTGATTTGGAAAGCAATAGCGGTAAAATCTTAATAAATAACTCTAAATTCGATAGTAAATATAGGAAAGATATCTCTGCTGAAAATAGCTTTAAAATCAAAAATGAAAGCAGTAAAATTAAATTAAACTTAGGAGCATAGAAAATTAAAGTACATCTGTAACTTGAAAGAATTTAATTACAGTTGTACTTTATTTATCTATTAGTGATGAAATAATCTAACTCCAGTAAATGTCATAATCATATCATATTTATCACAAGTTTCAATGACATTATCATCTCTTATGGAGCCTCCTGGTTGTGCAATATATTTTACGCCACTTAATTTTGCTCTTTCTATATTATCTCCAAATGGGAAAAATGCATCTGAACCTAAGGATACATTCTCTAGTTTTTTAAGCCATCTAACCTTTTCTTCTTTAGTAAATGGCTCTGGCTTTTCAGTAAATGTTTCTTGCCATACTCCATCCTTTAAAAGATCCATATAATTATCAGAAAGATAAACATCTATGGCATTGTTTTTAGCTGGTCTTTTTAATTCCTTCTTAAATGGTAAATTCAAAACCTTACTTTAAATTTAATTCTTTCATATATTTCGTTACACTCCTTTAAAATAACAAAAAAGCCCACAACATCTAGGCTTTTGCCCAGACGGTCGGCTTAAAATTTTTGTTATACTCCATGTGGTTTACTCCACTTCCGTCAGTCATATAACACTTAAGACTAAAATATCACCTATTTCCACTTTTGTCAAATAGATGGTTATTTTTATTGTATTTACAAACAATTTTCTTTTCTTACTCTATCAATTGGAATAAATAAATACACCTTAGTTCCAACTCTCACTTCTGATTTTATCACTATATCTATATTTAATTTTTCACATAAGTTTTTACATAAGTACAATCCAACACCTGTACTTTTTCCATATACACGTCCATTTTCCCCAGTAAAGCCTTTTTCAAATACCCTACCAATATCTTTCTCATTTATACCTATTCCATTATCCTCTATAATAAGAATAGTTGAATTATCCCTCTTCTCTACACTAAATCTGACATAAGCTTCTTGTTTTTTAGAATACTTAATTGCATTAAGTACAATTTGATTCACTATAAATTCAAGCCATTTACTATCACTAAAAACAAATTCTTCTGTAAGGTCTATTTCTGCCTTAATATGTTTCAATATAAAATCTCTACAATTTCTTTTTACTACATTATTTACAATACGTAAAAGGTCTAATTCTTTTATAATATAATCCTTACTTACATCTCTACTTCTTGAATAATAGAGAACTTGCTCTATATAATTATCTATCTTATCAAGTTGGCTATCAATTTCACTTGTAATTTTATTCTTATCATTTTCTGTAATTAATCTACAAGAAGCTATTGGTGTTTTTATTTCGTGAACCCATGACTCTATATACTCTCTATAACTAATTTCCTTATCCTTGTAGCTTTTCACATTTTCATGCATGTCTCTGCTAATTTCTTTTAATATTTCATTAACCAATCTTCCTTCAAAAAAATCAGCTTCCTCTATAATCTCAGGAAGCAAATATTTTTTATCTAGTGAATCCATTACTTTTATAATTTTATTAAAGTATCTCTTATATTTAAATCCATCTATTAATATTAATACTAGCAATGGTATAAACCAAATAAAAAATCCTATAATAATTAAAGGTAACTTCACATTAAGCATATACAAGATTATTGCCATAGTACAATATATAGTTAAATTAAATATTAGAAATATAGCTTTTTCTTTTACATAATCACAAATTTTCATGGCATTATATACCCCAATCCTCTTCTAGTTTCAATGAGATCCTTTAACCCAAGAGAATCTAACTTTTTTCTGAGTCTTGTTACATTTACCGATAATGTACTATCATCTACAAAGCATTCTCCCTTCCAAAGATAGGTCATAAGCTCTTCTCTAGACACAATATTACCTTTATTCTTTATTAGGTATGAAAGAATCTTCATTTCATTCTTTGTAAGTTCAACAATTTTATCTTTATAGCTTGCAGCTGCATTGGACAAGTTAAGGGATAAATTTTTATACTGCACAATATTTTCTATAGAATCATTTCCATATACTCTTTTCATAAGTGATTCTATTCTAGCCAAAAGAATTTGAGTATTATAAGGTTTAGTTATAAAATCATCAGCACCAAGATTTATACTCATAAGCTCGTCCATATCGCTATCTCTACTAGTAACTACAATAATAGGTATATTAGAATCTTTTCTAATTTCTCTACAAATATAGTAACCATCAAAAAAGGGTAAATTAATATCTAAGAGTATTAATTCCCCCTTTTCTTTCTTAACATAATCTATTATGTTTTCAAAAGATTCAGGTGCTTTTACTTCATATCCATAACTAATTAAAAACTTTTTTAATTCATTCCTTAAAACAATGTCATCCTCTATTATAATTAACTTCCTCATAAATACCGTCCATTCCTTCACTTTCTTATGTTTAATTACAGTAAATTTCTTCTATTAGTTTATTTATTACTATTAATTCTAAACTTAACTATACCTTTATAACTTTTATATGTGACAATAAAATATCCAAAATATATTACTATAAAGATAATTATTGCTAATAACGAAGATTTTAATATATCATGATTACCGTATAAAGTCATAGAATTCACAACTGCTTTAATTCCCACTATAGAATGTACAATCGCTAGTATTACTGGAGTAAAAAAGTATATGAAAATCTGCCTAAAAATAGTTTTACTTATCATCTTTTCATTAGCTCCAATTCTTTTTAAAGCATTGTATCTTTCAATACTATCACTAGCTTCTGATAATTGTTGAATAGCAAGAACTGCTATACTTGTTATCATAAATACAAATCCAATATAAATTAGAACTAAAAGCATTATTGCAGTAATGCCTGTCTTTTTTATTTCCTCTCTTTTTTTAGTAACACTCTCTATTCTATATTCCTCATTACGATCATCATTTAGTATTAAATTATCAGAATACTTCTCTTCACAGCTTTCTATATTATCATCAGGAAATTCAACATTTAAAGCTGTTTGGCACCAAGATAAATCATCACAAAACTTATCATTTATTACAATTGTAAATACACAATTTGGTACAATATCTGTACTAAAATTTTCACTACAAACTTTATCATTTTGAATATGATACTCTTTATTTTTTATTTTTATCTTCTTTCCATTATCTTTTATGAAATTATTTATTTTATCCTCTAAATCATCATAAGAAGATACTAATAATACTTCATTATCTGAAAGTTTAATTGGTCCTTTATTGATTAATTTCCTATTTTTATTATACTCTGATTCTTTTACAAAAATAATATTATTATTATATTCATAATCTACATAGTCATTTACTTTGATATTTTTATCTATATAAGCATTTATAAATTCAGTCTTTTCCCCGAAGTCATCCTTATCCTTTAGAACTTCTTTTATTTTAGCCTTTGCCTTTTCTGCATTTCCTTCATCATAATTTTTTAAATAAAAATTCACACTTGCATCATAAGGAGTTGACTTTCTTAAGTTTTCCTCCATTGAGTTTTTCTTGCTTATGCCTGTTGATAAACTTAATATAGTAACAAACAACATTATGGCAATTAAACTCATGGAAACAAAATTAGTTTTTATCTTACTACTTATTTGTTTAACAATAAATACATTTAACCCCCTATAATAATTTTTCTTTTGTCTTTTATATAAGTATATAGTTAGTGAAGATATACTGTAAAAAAATAATACTGAACCTATTGCTCCTGCAATTAATATTTTTATTAATGTATTTCCTTCAAAATTAAGTTTTTCTGTTAATGCTTCATAATATGAATATCCTAAAGTTGCTATTGAAATTATGAATGCTAAAATACTAACTATAGGCTTACTATATTTTATTTTTTCATTTTTTCTGCCACTTCTTATTAAATCTATTATCTTATATTTTGACATACTAATAGAATTAAAAATCATAACTATTATAAACATAATTCCAAAATAAAGAATTGTTTTTAAAATGGCCGGCATTGACAGAACAAAAGCGTATTTAGACATATCTTTATTAAACAAATTAATTACAAGTAATGATAAACATTGTGATATTCCAAAACCAATTAAAAGACCTACAATTAATGCAATAAAACCTACTACTACAGTTTCATAAAATAATATTTTAGATATTATTCTCTTACTCATGCCTAAAGTCATATATATTGCAAATTCACCACTTCTTCTTTTGATCAAAAAGTTATTTGCATATATCATAAGACATCCAATTATTATGGAAACCAAAACTGAAATATATGATACAGCTTTAATTAAAGAATCCCCATAATAATTTTTAGACTCCCTCATTTCACTAATAACCTGTTGGGACTCTATGGAATTAAAACTGTAAAATATGCATACAGCTAAAGCTAAAGTTAAGAAATATATTCCATAATCCTTAAAACTCTTTTTTACGTTTCTTACTGCCATCTTAAAGTACATTGTTGTCATCACCTCCAAGCAAAGTCATGACTTCAATAATTTTACTAAAAAATTCTTTTCTACTGTCGCTACCCTTTCTTATTTCTGTAAATATTTTCCCATCCTTAATAAACAAAATTCTTTGCGCGTAACTAGCTGCAAATGCATCATGAGTAACCATTAAAATTGTACTTTTAAGTTCTTTATTAATCATCTCAAACTTTTCTAAAATTAATCTTGAAGCTTTAGAATCTAAAGCACCAGTTGGCTCATCAGCTAATATTAATGATGGATTCTTTATTAATGCCCTTGCAATTGCTACTCTTTGTTTTTGTCATCCTGACATTTCATAAGGATATTTATTTAAGACTCCTTCAATTTCTAAATACTTGGCAATATCTCTTATTCGCTTATCCATATCCAAAATACCATAAGAATTATTTATTGTAAGTGCTAGCGAAATATTTTCATATGCAGTTAAGGTATCAAGTAAATTAAAATCTTGAAATATGAAACCTAATAAATTTAATCTAAAATCATCTATATCTTTAGACTTTAGTCTTGTAATATCCATATCATTTATCAGAATTTTACCTACTGTTACATTATCTATGGTTGATATTGTATTTAATAAGGTTGTTTTACCACTTCCAGAAGGCCCCATAATTCCAACAAACTCACCTTCAAATACACTAAAGCTTATATTATCAATAGCTTTTGTTACATTTCCCTTATTTCCATAATACTTTTCTATGTTTAAAACTTTTAATATTTCCTTCATAATTTAACTCCTAATAATATTTAAGCTAGCCTATGTTTATATTATATAACAACATTTTGCACCAACCTATGGAATTAAATTTCATTAACATTACAAAAATGAAATATTTCTCAGTTTAATTCTCTCATCTCTCTTCTCTCTTCTCTCTTCTCTAAGGAAATGCTCTAACTAAAAAAGTATATCTGTAAATGAAATATTCTTTCATTACAAATATACTTTCAATTCTCTTTTCTCTATTAACTATATAAGCACTTAAGCCCTAACATCAATATGGTTTCCAAGGTTTGGATCAACCGCCATATTCCCCATCATTTCTGTCATTTGTGTAGCCATATCTTTACCAACATCCATGCTCATTTTAGTTAGTGCTATTCCCACTTGACTTTGCACGTTTGCTTGACTCATAGCTATTGATAATGCTCCTATATCCATCTCTTCTCACCTACCTTTTTATTATTATCGTATCATTTCTTATTAACCTAAGATATTTTTACTATTCTTCATTTGACTCTTAAGCCTTTTATAAAATTCTAGCTGAAAGTTCAGCCTTTCTTGACACATTACAGTTGCAGTTTTCGTAGTAAATTCAACTTCTAATAATTACAGCTTCAACATTTAGGTTTTCTTTCTCAGCAATAACTTTACCAATATTAGCAACCCTATATGTATGTTCTAAACTTTTATACACCCCATTTCTTCTAATTAACATTTTACCATATTATATATGTGTTGTATAATATTAACTGTAATTTAATAGGGAGGAAAATTTTAATGAACACAAATTCACAAAGAAAATATTATATTGATAATTTAAGAATTTTATGTATACTACTTCTCTTGCCATTTCATACGGCAATGATATTTAATAGCTTCGGAATGCCTTGGTATATACATAGTAAAACAAATTCAATATTAGCAAATATTTTGAACCTTTCGACTTACCCTTGGTGGATGTCAGGTTTATTTGCCTTAGCTGGAATATCAACTGTTTATGCATTAAAGCATAGAACTTGGCAAGAATATTTAAAAGAGAGATTTGCCAAATTATTTATTCCTCTTTTATCAGCCTTAATCTTTTTAATTCCAATACAGACATATCTAGCTGATAAATTTTACAATAACTATAATGGAAATTACTTTCAACATTTAAAAGTTTTCTTTTCAATAACAGATTTTTCTGGCTATGATGGTCACTTTACTCCAGCTCATACTTGGTTTATCCTTTATTTATTTATCATAAGTCTTGTATGTTTACCACTTATAGTATGGTATAAAAATAAAAACAAAAAAATAAGCAAACAAGCTTTGACAATACCAAAGCTTATACCAATGTTTTTAATACCATTAATTTTGCGCCCTGTTTTAGATATTGGTGGTAAAAGCTTAACTGAATTTGCCTGCTGGTTTCTACTTGGATATTTTATTTTGAGTTTAGATAATGTACAGGATAGATTGAAAAAAAATGCTAATAGACTTGGCTTAGCTTGGATATCTCTTATGATTTTAATGTCAGTAATGTATCTTATGGATTATCCGTTTAATATTCTTTGGGATATTATTAATGGATTCTTTAGCTGGATTGGTATTTTAGCCATAATAGGACTTAGTAAAAGATATCTAAACTTTAATAATGGTTTTACAAAGTATTTTGTTAAAGCTGAATTTCCTATATTTTTATTTCATCAAACTATAATTGTAATTGTGGCTTATTTTATTGTTCCTATAATTGATATTGCTCCATTACAATATGTAATTATTTTAGTTTTATCATCTTTAGCAACTATTGTTTTGTATGAAATAACCAGAAGGTTTGTAGTCTTTAGAAAAATTTTTGCTATAAAAAAATAATTACATGAATATTATTTTTATATTAGTAAATAATTATTAGTGACTTCTTTAATTATAAATTTCATAAAAAAAATGCTTAGAGCTACTAGTGTTATGTAGAAAACTATTTTCTTCATAACATAAGTAGCTCTAAACATTACATAAGGTTTTTAAGACACAACTCCTGAAATTATCATGCCTATGGCAATCATAAATCCTGCAATAACTACTGCTACTGCAATGTTATTTTTCTTTAATTCTTCACTAAAGTCAATCTTAGTTAATACCTTGTCAAATATCCAAAATCCAAAAATTAAAAGTACAATTCCTATAAGTCCAAAGCAAACGCTTAAAGCTAATTCCATTGCAAATTGATCCATTTTATTTCCTCCTAAAAAATTGATTTATTTTAAATATGTTGATATATATTTAGCTGATGCATCAGTTATAAATTCTCCCATTCTTGTATATATACCAGAAGGCTTGTCCCCTGTTATGTATACACCCAAAATAGGAAATTGGAATTTATTTTTCTTTATAAGTGTTGAATATACATCCATTCTTAGTGGTTTTACATTAACCCTATCCTGAAATATATAATCCTCTTCTTCATCAAGTTGTCCATAATTATCAACAATTCCATGCCCTTCTCTAGATAGATAAGGTTTAGCTAAATAATCATGAGCTAACACTCTATCCTTTTCTAAGGTTGTATAAGGAATATACTTTCTTATGAACTCCTCTTCCTCATTATCAAGAATTCCCATTCCTAAAACTCCATAAAGTACTGCAAAAAATGCTTTTGATTGAGTTATTAATGTATGAGCAGGATTTATTAAATATTCTTTAGCACTTAATGGCTTAATTAATTTTCTCATTTCCTCTTCATAGTAAAACCAATCAAGAGGATAATATCTATAAATTGCATCTATTTTAGTATTGTAAAGATAAATATCATTTTCCTTAACTTTCATATCATAAACATTACCAAAAATAATATTATAATCTCCACATTCTTTTAAAATCTCACCTATAATCTTGGTATTATATATATCTTCGTAGTACCAAGATGTAACTACAGCAATATTTTTTACTTCTTGATTTCTTTCAAGTTCTTTAATTATATTCTTTAAAACTTCTTTAATCCTATCTCTAAATCCTTCATTAACATCTTTATAAGGTAACTTAAGTTTGTCTTTTATTAACGAATTAACCCCTATGGCTTCAACTAAACCAGCTGGTGTTTCTGAATTAAACTCAAGAATTTTAAGCTGTCCTTCATTATCAACCACAAAATCCATTCTACCTAATGCACAACATTCAGATACCTTTGATTTTTCTATCATCTTATAAAGGTCTTTTGGTATCCCAAGAATTTCACCAAAAAGCTTTAGATTATTTTGAATGGTTGGATAAATCTTTTTCAATACTTTACAAAACTCTGTAGCGGCATATTTTAATTCATCCATTAATTTCTCATTTATAATCATCCTATCTAAAGATATGTATTCATTAATATTGGTATATGCACCGGTAAATTCATACTGAAAGCTTAAGTCTTCCTGTAACTTATCATAAAATTCTACTCGTTCTTCTTTGTTTTCAAATTCACTCTTCTCCAATGTTAAAGGGAATTCTTTTTCACCTAAAGGTGACATCCAAGTATAATAATCATCAGTTAAAAAATCTCTGCTCCACCTAACAAGACATCCTGTTACCTCATCCTTCATAAGATAGACTCCAAAGTTACCATAGCCAGTTAAAGGACAATTAGTACTATTATAGTCAGGTGCATATGTATATTCTTCCCTTATATCAATTAAATCTTGAAGTATATGTATTTTGCCTGAAACTAATATTTCTTGAACCTGTTCTTCCCAAGCTTTTTGATTATAATTTCTACCTATATATACCTCTTGGCTATACCTTCCTAGAGACGACTTTATAACAAATTTATCTTTATGTGAAATTGCTTTTTTAGCATTCTCTTCATTTAAGATTTCTGTATATGGTAAGCATTTTCTTATAATCGCTCTTTGATGCTCATTAAGTTTATTTGAATTTGTTTTTACTAATTCCCAAAGGTATGCAAAAAGTCCTTTTGCTTGTATGGCAACTATTCTTGGATCATTAATTATAAGAACCTTACCTTGATCATAAGCGTCTAGAATCTCTTGATAATTATTGACTTCATGAGAAAATTCCGTTGGAAAGAGTCTTAAAATAATATGAATCCTTTCCTTGGAATATCCATAAACTTGTCCATTTATAACAGATAAATTATTATTGCCTATAGGTATTATTTTAATTTTGGTATTCTCAAATATTTTTCTAAAATAATAACTATGATGAAGTTCTTCATAATGGCATGGATCAATTAAAAATCCTACATTTACTTTTTCTTCTTTTGCATAATGCTCATTACTTATTTCAATAAGATAGTTCACTAGTTTTTCAATAAATCCCTTATTTATGTTTCCTGCAAAATCACACTTCTCTGCTAAGTGTATTTCCTTTTGACCACAGGGCTTATCATAATTAAACTCGGAGAAATACATTTTACCTTTCTTATCAAAAAAAGTATCATATCTTGTCCAAAACATTGGTGCTAATGACGTTTTCAAAGAAAATATTTCATTTTTATACGGAAAGTCATCGAAGTAATCTAAAAGTTTATTATGCTTATTATTTATATTACTTAATATTTCTAAAGCTATTTTATTGATTTCTTCTGCATAATACTTAATTTGCTTCCAATCTTCATTACTAAAATAAAAAGGAACTTGAGAATGTACAAACTCCTCCCCTTTTGCACTAACCATATAATTATTAAATAATATATCTTCCGTATATTTAATTTGATTCTTCATTTACTATTTTACCCCTATACATTTTAACTAGAAGTACTTCCCCCTTTTACTCCTGAATAACCGGATGATTTACCTCCTGATGAACTTTTTATACTACTCTTACTATCTGAAGATGAACTATCTCTATAAGAATGCCAAAATCCGCCTCCACCTGAGTGATGTGTACTATATGTGTTATCATCTTCATCATATTCATCATCATCCATTGAAGATTCACATCTAGTTAATACACCAGTACTCCCTACAATAAACGTTATTGCAATAATAGCTGTTAATAATGATTTCTTACCTTCCTTTTGACTTTCAGAATAGAAACTATTTTTATTTCCAGGACTTTTCTTATTCTTTTTACTCATTGCCTGTCCACCTTTACTATATTAATTTTAATATCCTTGTCTAAGTTTTCTAAATAATCTTTAAAGTCTTCTTTCATCTTTTCTTTTGTTATTATTGTTATTCCTTTATACCCTAAGTCTTTTATAAATTCACTATAAGGCAAATCTTCAAAAGAAACAGCATATTGATTGTTTAGTTTATCATAAACCTTTGATACATCTATATCCTCTTTATATCTATCATAAGGAATCAACATAATAAACTTATCTGTTTTAATATTTTCAAGGCGATTTCCTACATTAATAAGCTTGCTTATGTCTTCCTTATCACCTATAAGTCCATATTCATTAAAAAGAAGATTAATATTAAGGATTGGCTTTATATTTTTCTCATTATTAAGTTTTAATGAAAGATCAATTATATCTTTTAAATCTAAATCAACTATTGTAAAGTAGTCATCTTTAAATTCTTTCAATATTGTATTTAGGACTTTTTCATCTGCCTCATTTTTATATTCATTAAGGGTAAAATCTTCGTAAGTTTGTAAAGATACATATGAAGTACTTCTAAAAAAAGCTCTAAAAACGCCCATATTTCTTTTCCATCTTTTGTAATTATCTCTTAAATCTATTTCACTTAATTTCATATCTTTTTACCTTTCATAAGTTACTGAATAAACACCATCTAAGGATATGTACTGTTTATATCCATCTTCTGTTATAAATACACATCTACCTTCACTACACTCATCTTCGCAAACTTGTCCATAAAGAGTAATTTCTGGTTTAGACTTTCTCCAGGAACTTTCCTCTGCATAAACATTAATTTCTCTTGTTGATGATAAAAAGCCGCAAGGTAATTTATATAAAATTGCAAAGTTATTTTTAGTAGAAAAAATCTGCCTATAATTTTTACCATCAATAACTGTACCAATTGATATTAGTCCATTATATAAAACATTAATGTTGCCTTCTAAAACTTCTGTTGCTTTATCCTTATACCAATCATTAAAGGTTTTGTATATGTATAATTCCATAAAATACCCTCCAATATAAAACACAATTTCAGATTTTACCTTTTTCCATATTTACTATTATAATATATTTGTAGGAAAATTTAACTAGGTCTTTAGTCCTGATTTTTATCTTATTATTATTTTTTTAGCTACTTTTATAAGTAAGTCTTTACTTAGAGAATAGAGAAAGTAAGTATATTTGGTATCAAAGAATACTTCATTTGCTAATTTATCTCTACAACTAACTTTTTCTTTAGAGAAGAGAGAAACATAGTGTATTTGTTATCAAAGAATACTTCCTTTGTTAGTTCTTCTCTTATACAAAGTTTTTCTTTAGAGAAAAGAGAAATAACTCGCTATGCTCGTCATATAGGGTTACAAAGAAAGACTCAAATTTATCTTTTCTCTTAAAATTACTCCTGCTATACGAAATATACTCTCAAGCAAATTACTCTGTCATTTCAAATGCTCTTGCTCTTATCTCTTCTCTAAAAATAAAAAAGCAGCAGAAAATAAATTTCCACTGCTTTTATAGGTAGAGAATTTTATATTTAATTATATACTTTTAACGATTTCCTTAATTCTTAATTCTTAATCCTTAACTATTAATTCCTCTCTAGGAACATACTTAACCAAACAATCATTTTTAGTAACAAGTTCTGTTTCTAAAACTCTGCCACTTTCAAACTTAGCAATTTTATTTCTCCAAATTTCATTTTGTCTGTAATATTTATCCCCAACCTTTACAAACCGATGATTTTTTTCGAAAACATGATAAGAATAGTCTAATTCTTCATCAATTCTAAGTTCACCTTCTAAGCATTTTTCACTAATCCATAGATGAATTTGAAATGTATGGTTTGTATTATTTTTCACTTGAAAATCTTCATAATTATAAAATATAGTTGCTCCACTTCCAAAAGGAAGCACTCTTCCATTGTCAGGGAAAGGATCAAAATTATGATGATGCCTTTCAATTACTGTTAATGGACTATGTATAACAAGCCAATTTAATAGATTGGCTATTTGACATAAACCACCTCCAATACCTGGTCTAGCTTCACCAAATGCAAGTTCCATTCCTTCCAGATATCCTTTTTTCCTTGTAGGACGTCCAACTGTTTTACAAAATGAAAATACTTCACCAGGTCTAATTACCATACCATCTATTTTCTTTATCGCAATCTTTAAGTTTTCAACTTTATTAAGCTGTAATTGTATATCACTATCTCCTAATTTTCTGATTAAAACAGATTGATGTTTCTTTACTCTATAAGGTAGTTTTCCAATATCTCTAACCTTTGAAAACTTTATAGATGTAAAATACCAACTTCTATACCTAAGTATCCTTCTCCCCCATACTGATATAAAGTAACATAATTTATTTCTTTGACTAAATAGTTTCTTTTCCATTTTATCCTCCAAGTTTTCAAAATATGTCCATATTATAACAAGGATACATTATACATAAATTACTATTTAGTTACTAATATATTACTTTTTTATTACTACTATTTTTTTATACTTTCCTCCTAAACGTTAAAAAAGGCACATACTGTGCCTCCTGTTATAGAGATTCATTTTGAAGTTTATTACAAAGTGAAATAATCTTTAATTTTAAAAGTATAGCAATTATTGCTGTTATTATTCTTATTATTGATGCCATAAATACTAAGTTTATATTTATTAGTACCAAATTCACTGCCGAAATAATTACATACATATTGGCTAACTTTAAACAATCATAATTCATGTTTTCTAATAAGTCTTTGCTACCATATAATAAATTATAAACCATTATGATTTCCATAATCATAAGTATACATATCCAAATCATATACAGTGGCATTTTATAGCCTTGATTAAAATATACTATATCTAAACCAAAGCTTATTGTAGACATTAAAATCAGTATTTTACAGAATTTAGATGCCAATTCCAATTCATTATTTGCTCTTCTTTCCAATTCTATATTAATACCTGAAAGAATTAAAATATACCCAACAAAATCAGGTAGAATAGAAACAGATCCAATATTTACATTCAGGGTAACAAATATAAATCCTATTAACATCTTCTTATAACCATTAATCATAAATTACAACTCACCCCTAGCTTTTAAATATTTATATAGTCCATAGTAACTATATTGAATATTTTCGTTTTTCATAGTGAAATATTTTCCTGAGTACCTATCATTATATTTATTAACAAAATACACTTTTGGTCTAAAGCTATATCTTGTATAATTTTCAATTATATCATCACTTTCTTTATACTCTGAGAGAAATTCTACATAGGTATCCTTTTTAAATGACTTACCTTTAATATCTTCATCAAAATTATGAATTCCTGATACATTGTTTATTGAGTAATTAAACTTACTCATAACATCAGTAAAAGGTGTTTCAACTTTTTCAATAGTGACATCTTCATTAGTTTTTACTGAAACTACACATTCCCCTTCGCTGGAAAAAGTACTATTAAATCTTTCAAGATCCGCTGGAGAATCCTGACTTTTGCATATTGCAATTTTACCTAAATCCACAGTAAGATTTGAGCCATCACTAAATAATACATCTGCTTCTGTCAAAATAATTTCATCTATATTTTCTTTAAAATCTATATCGAAGCTAGTAATATTTAATGTATGTACAGCATATCTACCGTAATTTTCAACATCATTGTTTTCGCCTACAAGAAAATTCCCTTCCGGAAATTCTTTAAAAGTAATTCCTACTACATTTCTATTATCATCAATATTGGTAATATATTTTATATTAAATGCATTTTCATCTAAACTATATTTCCCTTCATATCCACTTGTTTGTACTTCAATGAAGTTTTCAAAAAATACAGGTTTTTTAACTTTTAATTTCATAACAACTGCTATAGAAATTAACGCTGAAACAATAACTAAAGCCAAAGAAATCTTTAATATTTTATTGTTTTTACTCATATATCCTCCTATAGTGTTTTTATTATAATATACCATATAATACCGCTTAATAACATAATATTTTTTTTATTTTTTATTCATATTAGGGGGGCTATAAGTCCTTCATTCTTAATTCTTAACTAAAAAAAAAGTGTACCCGCAATCAAAGATCTCTCTCCAATCACAGATACACTCTCTTCTCTTTTCTCTCTTCTCTAAAAATAATCTTTCAAAAAGAAATACTCTTGCAAGCGAATTATTCTGTCATTTCAGATATTCTTGCACTTCTCTCTTCTTTCTAAATTAATTATTTTCAGCTGTTCTTCTTCTAATACTAGTGACCATAATAACTGCTGCACCTAAAGCTAGTACTGCAAGAACTGCTGTTGTTTCTACTGAATTTGTATCACCAGTTCTATTTGCTCCTTTAGACTTAGCAACTTTTCCATTTTTATTTGATTTAGCTGCTTGGCCCTTACCATTGTTAGCACTACCATTGTTGTTAGCATTGTTGTTATCTTCATCGCATAATTCAGCTATTGTAAATTTAGTAAAGTGATTTGTAGTAAACTTAAATACTTTCTTATCATTTAAGAAATCACCACCAAGTGACTTCCATGCCTTTTCAGCTTCATCATAATAGAATGCTGCT
>JAQXTC010000188.1 GCA_029219285.1 Clostridiaceae bacterium | reverse complement strand
AGATTTAATTATTATGGCTTTAGCCTTAACCTTAGTTTTTCAAAGAGATGATTATGTATTTATAATCTACATTTACTTAGCTATGTTGCAACTTATAAGGGTAAGTAGAATTAGTTTTGCTATTTCCTTGATTTTGTCAATGGGAGCT
Organism: Clostridiaceae bacterium; assembly: GCA_029219285.1. Classification (GTDB taxonomy): domain Bacteria; phylum Bacillota; class Clostridia; order Clostridiales; family Clostridiaceae; genus Clostridium. The sequence continues at coordinate 4,741 of JAQXTC010000188.1, read as the reverse complement.
TATTTAATTGTATTTCAATCTTATGATTATAATAAATTATGGTTTGGATTTACAAAGTATATAATAATTCTTTTATGTGGAACAATTCTAATTGTTCTAATAGATACTATTTTAAGACAAAGTAGAGAATTAGAGAAAACTAGGAAGAGGATATTAGAAGAATATCTAAAAAATCAAAGTTCCTATGAACAGCTAAATGAAGCTTATAAAAATCTCGAAAATTATACACTTTTAAAAGAAAGGGATAGAATAGCTAGAGAAATGCACGACAATGTTGGTCATTCATTAACTATGTCTTTAGTGGAACTTGAAAACTATGCCCTTGATAATGTACCTGAAGGTAAGAGAGAGGAGTATAACAAAATTACAGCGAGAATCAGGAAGGCTCTGCATGATCTTAGAACAACAGTTCATAAGATGAGTGATAGTGCAAGTTACTTAAATGAAATAGACAAGCTTATTGAAAATCTAAAAATGGACAACATTGTAGCCATCAATTATTCAAGAGATGATATTAAAAATATTAAAGAAGAAATATATAAGTGTTTATATAACATAATACAAGAATCCATTACTAATGGAATAAAACATGGTAATGCCAAGGCTTTTATTATTGTTATCAGAGAGCAAAGTAACAACATAGTGTTACGAATTATTAATAATGGTAAAGGGTGCACTGCATATAAAAAAGGTTTTGGCATGAAGTCTATGGAAGGTAGACTTCATGCCTTAGGAGGAACACTAAATATCCATACTGCTGTAGATGAAGGATTTACGGTAACTGCAAAAGTGCCAAAGGAGGGGAAAGCTTCGTGATTAATGTAGCAATTGTTGATGATCAGCAAATTATAGGTGAAGGATTAAAAAGAATATTAGAAAGCTATGAAGATATACAAGTAGTGGCCTTAGGGGAAGATGGCAGGGAGGCCTTAGATATAGTTAAAAAACATGATGTTGATGTAATACTTATGGATATAAGAATGCCAAATTGTAATGGTGTCGAAGGAGTAAAGCTTGTACGACAGGAAAATAAAGAAGTAAAAATACTAATGCTAACTACCTTTGATGATGAAGAATATATTATAAAAGCCATGGCATACAAGGCTAACGGATACCTATTTAAGGACATACCTTATGATAAGTTAGTTGCCAGTATAAGAGATGCTTATAATGGAGGATATATTATGGAACCTAAGGTTGCTCAGGTTCTAGCAGAAAATATCTCCTTTGATAAGGGTGAGAAATATTATAAAGATATTAACTTAACATCTAGAGAAATTGAAGTTATAAAACTAATAAAAGATGGCTTTAGTAATAAACAAATCGCTAATGCTCTTTTTATATCAGAAGGTACTGTAAAGAATTATGTTTCTAATATTTATGAGAAAGCAGGGGTAGAGAATAGAGTAAACCTTATAAATAAACTTAACAATATGTAAAAGGAGAAATTAACTAGTGAAGAAAATCAGTAATAAAACAAGAATTAAAATTTTATTTGCAGCAATCTTTATTTGGGTTGGTTCAATGCTATTTAGGGTAATTTTTAAAGATTCCATCAGTAGAGATGTAAATAGACTAATTGTATGGATTCATCTTATTGCTGCAGTTGTAGTCTTTTATTTCATGGCAACAGGTGTAAATGCAGGAGCTATGGACAATTTTAATGATGAGGATTTAATAAGGATTTTAAAGAAGTCCTATTGCTATAAACCAACAGCAAAATATACATTCGGCAGTGTAAGTAAGGAAGAAAAGAAAGGTTTACTAGAAAGACCAACAACAGTTGCTTCAGCAGCTTATGAAGGGGCCACTAGGTTTAGAATGGCAGGCATAATACTTAATGAAGAATCAATTGTTATTTGTGCATTAAAGAGAAATTCTAAAGAACTAGAGGAAATCATAAAGGTAAATTTTAATGAAATCGAAAAAATGAAGTTTAATAATCTTTTGTATACAGTATCCATAAAGCTTAATGATGGAAGAAAATACACACTGACATTACCGAAAAAGAGTCGCATGAAAGTTACAGGTTTAAAAGAAAAATCTGAATATATATTTAATGAATTAAAAAATAAGTTTCATTAAAATTGGTGAACCAAAGTCATAACTTTTTATGACTTTGGTTTGTTTATTTTATAACTGGGTTTAATATACAATAATTGCATAGGGAGGAATTAATATGATTGAACCATTAAGTTATTTAAAATACTTTAAAGGAAACAAAAAAATAGTTGTTAGATATATTGCCACTATAACAATGACAGCCATAGTGCTTGCGGTAATTCAAATAATAATAGGTAATTTAGTAGAAGAACTTCGTGGCTATTATGATGTGCAAGATTACTATTTAGAGATAACAACAAATAATAATGACAACTTAACAGAAGAGGAAGTTGAAGCTTTAGAAAAACTTGAAGATGTAAAAAAGGTTATACCAGTAAAATGTTTATTTTTAAATTATAAAGGTTTTGTAGCTAGTCCTGCAGCAACATTTTGCTTTATGCCCAAAGAAGATATAAAAGACTATTTAGACATTTTTAATATAGATTATGACCCAAATGTAATAGATAAATTAGAAGAAAATCAAGTATTAACAAGTGAGAGAATTCAAACTAATTTTGGCTTAAGTGAGGGCGATAGAATAAATACAGATTCATTTGCACCGAATATGGATATAAAGTTTAAAGATTCATTTGAAACAGATTATTTAATAGGGGTAACTCCCATGGAATTTGGCAGGTTAAACAATAGATATTATCTTATTCCTAAAGACGGTAAAGTTAAAGAAGTAGAAAAAGAAGTATCAGATTTATTAGGAACAAGAGTCAAACAACGTCATGATAGAGAAATAATCAATAGATCTTTAGAAAATACAATGGGAACTTTCAGCTCAGTTCAACTTATTATTACTATAACATGTGCCATAGCAACAGGGGTAACAACTTACCTTCATTACTACAATAGAAGAAAAGAAATTGGTATTTTAAAAGCTATTGGTTATAGTGATAAGAAAATTTTATTTAGAATATCCAAGGAGATTATTATATCTTCAGCCATAGCATTAGTAATATCAATATTGCTAATTAACCTATTTGTTTTGGGAATGAATAAGTTTCTAGCAGTTCCAAGAGGATATTTTTTATTCCAGTTTGATATTTCTATGCTTTCAAGTATGACAATAATTGTACTAGCTATAATGATATTCTCACTTGTACCTACATGGATACTATTAAAGAGTGTAGATAAGATTTCATTAATAGAAGGGAGATAAGATTTATGTTTGTTAAAAATGAAGTAGAATCAATAAATGAAATAAATAACAGTTTACCTTTATTTAAAATGAAGGATGTAAATTTACTATATGATATGGATAAAGAAGAAAAAACATATGCGGTAAAAGATGTTAATCTAGAGCTTGAAAGAGGTAAGTTTTATGGAATATTAGGACCATCAGGAAGTGGTAAAAGTTCACTTCTATATTTACTTAGCGGCATTAAGAAGCCTACTACAGGCAGTATATTTTATAACGGTAAAGATATTACTAGCATGAAGGATGAAGAGTTAAGTGAAATAAGACTTAAAGACTTTGGTTTTATCTTTCAAAAACATTATTTAATACGTTACTTAGATTTAGTATCAAATGTACTAGTACCTTTAAATTCAAATAAAAAAGAAGATGTAAAAAGAGCAAAGGAACTATTAATTGCCCTTGGCTTAAAGGATAAGCTTAAGAAAAAACCTTATGAACTAAGTGGTGGTCAATGTCAAAGAGTCGCTATTGCCAGAGCATTAATAAATAATCCTAAAATAATTTTTGCTGATGAAATTACGGCTTCACTTGACCATAAAAACAGTAGAGATGTTGTAGAAAGACTTAATAAAGTAAGAGGAAATACCACAATAATCTTTGTAACTCATGATGAAACAACAGTAGAAAATGCTGATGAAATCATAAGAGTGTGGGATGGAAGCGTTAGGAGGTAATTAGATGAAACCACTAAGTAATTTATTACATGTAAAAAGTAATTTAAAAAGAATACTTCCAACTCTTATTACTTTAGGAATGGAGTTTGCAGCCTTAACCTTTATGGTATCTATAGGTATTGGGGTATTAAAGGCAATATCCTATAACATGGATTCATTTACACAAGCTGTAGTTTATGTTGATCCAAATAAAATCATAAGTCCAGAAGAGTTTAGAGCGGAAAGAGATAAGATTGAAAAGGTTGATGGTGCTAAGGGAGTATATGATATAAAATTTAATAATTCCACAGCTATGCTGCCAATTACTCATTCAAGTACTCCTTATATTAAGGTTGAAATGGATAAAATAGATGAAGTTTTAAAAGGATATAATGTGGAAGTAGTAGAAGGAGAATTACCTAAAAAGGATGATGAAATATTAATAACATCCCTTGCAGCTAAAGCTTTAGATGTAAAGGTTGGTGACTATATTGGTAAAGACTACAATGATTTATATGTAGATGATGGTAATTATAAGGTAGTAGGATTAATTGATGGTGATGTTTCAGTATATGTAGCACCCTTAAGAGATGAGGACAGAAGTAATCAATTATTAATTTTAACTGATAAAGGTAATGAACAAAGTGTAAGGGATAATATAAGTGAAAAAATAAGTAATATTTTATCAGTTAGAGTTGTAGATGACATTGAAGATTTTATGGTTAATATAAATGCCATGTTAAAACGTCTAGGATTTATTGCTATAAGCATATTTGCA
>JAQXTC010000187.1 GCA_029219285.1 Clostridiaceae bacterium | reverse complement strand
TTAACTTCAAGAGCTGATAGCTTTGAAACTAAGGTTAATTCAATAGCTTTAGCAGCAATTGTTGCAGAAGCATCTAAGTAATACTTAATAAAAGTTTTAGGAGGAGATAGCTATGTCATATAAATTATTAATAATAAATCCTGGTTCAACATCAACTAAGATTGGTGTTTATGAAGATGAAAAAGAATTGTTTGAAGAAACATTAAGACATACAAACGAAGAATTAAAGAGATATGATAAAATTTATGATCAATTTGGTTTTAGAAAAGAAGTTATATTAAAAGTATTAAATGAAAAGAACTTTGATTTAAAATCTTTAAGTGCTGTAGTTGGTAGAGGTGGAATGCTTAAACCAGTTGAAGGTGGTACTTATGCAGTTAATGATGCAATGGTTGAAGATTTAAAAGTTGGAGTTCAAGGACCTCATGCTTCAAATCTTGGAGGAATATTAGCTAGATCAATAGCTGATGAACTTGGAATTCCTTCATATATAGTAGACCCAGTTGTTACAGATGAACTTGCTGATGTTGCGAGATATTCAGGAACACCTGATATTCCAAGAAAGAGTAAGTTCCATGCTTTAAATCAAAAAGCAGTAGCTAAAAGATATGGTAAGGAAAGTGGAAAAGGATATGAAAATCTTAACCTTGTAGTTGTTCACATGGGTGGAGGAGTTTCTGTTGGAGCTCATAACCATGGAAAGGTTGTAGATGTAAATAATGCACTAGATGGTGATGGTCCATTTTCACCAGAAAGAGCAGGTCAAGTTCCAGCTGGTGACTTAATTAAGATGTGCTTCAGTGGTAAGTACAGTGAAGCAGAAGTATACAGCAAAGTTGTTGGAAAAGGTGGATTTGTTGGATAATTAAATACTAAAGATGTAAAGGGACCTATATATAAGATGGAAGCTGGAGATAAGGAATGTGAAAAAATTTATAAAGCATTTCTTTATCAATTAACTAAAGCAGTTGGAGAAATGTCTGCTGCTCTTAATGGTAAGGTTGATCAAATTATACTTACTGGTGGTATAGCTTATTCACCAACATTAGTTCCAGATTTAAAGAATAATGTTGAGTGGATTGCTCCAGTTACAGTATATCCAGGAGAAGATGAATTATTAGCTTTAGCTCAAGGTGCTATAAGAGTACTTAATGGTGAAGAAAAAGCTAAAGTTTATTAATATAAATTAGCTATTTTAAAATTGCTCATGCTATATTAGCTGAGCAATTTTTTTTATTTGAATTTAATATGTAAGTATAATGCAGTTATATGATATTGATGGATTATTTATTGAAATTTAATTATATTTTAAAAATAACAAATATAATAACATATTACTGTAAAATTGAGGGGATAAGATGAAACAAAGGATTAATTTACAGTAATATCATAAATAAAATTCGACATTACTTCATGAAACATTATTATATACTATTACATGGTAAGTGGTTATAGATGATTAATTTTAAGGAGAGTACATAATGGACGAGTTAGATTATAAAAGAAAATTAGCTTATGATTCTAAAATTTTACTTGAAGAGGTTATAAAGGAAGTCAGATTATTTGGAGAAGATTTAATACAGAATATTATTGTTAATGAAAATGGAGATACTATAATATTAGAAACTAAGTCACAGCAATCTATAGAATATAATTTAAGTGAAGTAAGTTACATTTTATCAGATAAAGTAAATGGATTGTGGAAAAATGGCAAAAGTGTATTTGATATTATAGAAACTAAAAAATTAATGTCCTATGAAAAATATTTGAAATTATACAGGGATGATTTTATAGAGTATATGGGAAGAATTGAATATCTTTCATATAGATTTGAAGAAATTCATTGTGAGTTAGAAAAAATAGAAAAAATCGCATAGTTGTTTAGTAAATACAAGAGCCTCATTTAGTAATGAGGTTCTAATTTTTTACTCAAGCAAGTGTGTTTTGGTATAAATAAATCGTATAACAGAATATTGACAAATAGTAATAAAGCGGTAAAATAGTTATAAGATAATAAAACAATAGGTTAGATTGCAATAAAATAAGGGGGCTTTTATATGTATAAATTTCCACAAGATTTATATACTGATGTCAGAATAGAAACAACAGAAACAACTGATATCTTTTATGAAAATAAAAAACTTAATCAAAATAAGACAAAAGTAGAAAGAGGTGCATTAATACGTATTTTTGATGGGGAAAGATGGTATTACAGCTCAACTACAGATATAGATAATATCCAAAATGAAATTGATGAATTATCTAAAATAGCAAAACCTAAAAAAAATATTTATGATAATCCTGTTGTAAAGCGATTAGAAATAAATAATTATGAAGAATTAAAATATAAAGACAAGATTATTTTTGATATAAACAATAATAAAAAAATTGACTTGATAGAAAGTTATTTAGTTGTATTTGATGAATTTGAGGAGGTTTCAGATTATAAAATTATATACAAAGATACTTATCAAGTTAAAGAAATAGTATCAAGTAAGGGTACAAATATAAAATTTGATGTACAAAATGCATATTTAGCTATTCGATATAATGCACTAGTTAATAAAACTCCACAAATGGGAGCAGCAACAATTTATGAAGTAGAATTCGATAAATTATTTAATAGACAGGATTACTTGAGAAGTGAAATTAAAAAAGATATTGAATTTGCAGCTAAAGCAGTACCAGTAAAGCCAGGAAAGTATACATGTATTCTTTCCCCAATAACAGCTGGAGTTTTTGCCCATGAAAGCTTTGGACATAAAAGTGAAGCTGACTTTATGATTGGTGATGAAAGTATGATGAAGGAATGGAAAATTGGATGCAAAGTAGGAGCTCCAATATTAAATATTATGGATTCGGGTAATTTTGAAGGTTCAGGATATGTTCCATTTGATGATGAGGGAACTAAAGCTAAAGAAAATTATTTGGTAAAAAACGGTGTGCTTGCAGGAAGACTTCATAGTTCGT
>JAQXTC010000186.1 GCA_029219285.1 Clostridiaceae bacterium | reverse complement strand
TATTTCATCTTTAACTCCATTTATGGAATCACTTATTAATGATCAAAAGAATCTTTTAGGTGTTGCCTTATTTATTAATCCAGAAATAACTGAATCAATGCACCAAATTGTTTTTGAAAGAAATTCAGATACAAAAAAAATCAGCCAACTTAATAAGTTTAAAAAAGACGATTTCTATGAAAACAATCCCGATATGTCTTGGTATTATAATCCAATAAAAAGCAAACAAGCTATCTGGAGTGACCCTCATACTGATAGCACATCAGATAGTATGCGAATAGCATATACAAAGCCTACTTAGTATTAATGGTCAACTAGTTGCTTTAATTGCTTTAGACTTGTTTTTTGATGATTATAAATCAATGATTAATGATATTACCATCTACGACAATGGTTATGCATCCTTATTAAATAAAGATGGAAACTTCTTAGTAGATACTACATATTCAACTGAAAATAACTTCAAAGATATTTATAATATCGATTTAATATCTGATTCAAAAGATGGCATAGAATATTATTCAAATAATGGACATAAATCAATTTTAGGTTACTCAAAACTAACTAATGGTAATATAATGGTTATTACTGCTGAAGAAGATGATATCTTTAAGCAAATAAAAAATAATATGCTAATATCAATAATTCTAACTTTAGTTATTTGTAGCATAATCTCCTTTATAGCATTTATTATTGGAAAGAGAATTACTAATCCTATTAATTTTATAACTAATGTAGTAAATACTACCGCTGAACTTGATTTTTCTGAAAATGAATCATTTAATAAAGTTAATGAATTTAAAGATGAAACAGGTATTATAGGAAATTCTGTTTTAAACTTAAGAAAAGTAATAAAAGATGTATTAATTAATATAAAAAATTCTTCAACAGATACATTTAATAATTCTGAAAAATTATCTTTAATAACAGAAGAATTATATCAATCATTAAATGCTGTTAATACAACTATTATTGAATTAGCCAAAGGTGCAGAAGAACAAGCTAATGAATCACAAATCGGTTCTGAAAAACTTGATGATTTAGCACAAAAAGTTGAAAATATAGTTGAAGTAATAAATGAATTCACCAATATTTTTGGAATTTCAAAAACTTATAACCAAAAAGGATTAACATCAATTGAACTCCTAACAGAAAAAATAAATGAAACTAATGTAATTTCAAAAAATACAAATGAGAGTGTTGATAAACTTGCAAAACAATCATTAATGATCGGTGAAATAATTTCTGCTATAGATAGTATATCTGAAGAAACTAACCTTCTTGCATTAAATGCTGCAATAGAAGCTGCAAGAGCTGGTGAAGCTGGAAAAGGCTTTGGCGTAGTTGCCGAAGAAATACGAAAGCTTTCTGAACAAACTGCTGAATCTACAAGAAAAATTTCAGATATAATTAATGAGATTACCTCTGAAATTAACAATACACAAACAAGTATAAAAAAATCAAACGAAAATTTATTAGAAGTTAATTCCTCAATGAACGAATCTAAAATAGCATTTAACAACATTGAAGATTCCTTTATTTCAATGGAAAAAGGACTTAATACTTTAACTTCTAATTTAGAAGATATCAAAGAAAGTAAAGAAACAGTTGTATCTGCTATTCAAGGAATAACTGCTATTTGTGAAGAATCAGCCGCTTCAACAGAAGAAATTTCAGCCACAGTACATGAACAACTTAGTGCTGTAGAAAATGTTAAAAACTCTTCTTCTGACTTAAAAGAAGTTGTTGATACACTTGAAAATACAATTTCAAAATTCACATTATAAAATTTTAGGCACTCCATTAATTAGGAGTGCCTAAAATATTTTATGCTTCTATAATCTCTTCAAAAATACCAATAATTTCTTCTTGGAATCCTGCCAATCTCTCATACAAATCTAGTACATCTTTTTCTGCTTCTGCAATTAAATTTTTCCTCTCTTCCTTTGTAAGTCCAATTATTTTTTCTCCATTACAAAGTTCTAATAATGATTTAGCATTTTCCTCATCTATTGCTTTTAAAAAGAATTCCTTTAATTCTTGATTTTCAATAGCAAGTATTCTTTTTAGATAACTTTCAACTATACTTTTTATTTTATGTAAATCATTAATATCTAGTGATGCATTTTGACTATCATAAAACCCATTACCGTCTTCATCTTCTTTAAATGCCGTTCTTAAAATAGATTCATCTAATCTATTTACAATCACAAAAGAATTCATATAATTAATCATCATGTCAATAAATTCATCAGTATATTCAGAATCTAATGTAACATCTTCATTAAATATATCTCTCTTAATCTTATCTTCAACTTTTTTATCCTTAACAACAAATCCACATTGAAATTCTTGTGACTCAGTACCAAGATAAATGCAATCATCAGATAATATGTATATAATATCGCCTTGTGTCTTTTTATTGTTTATAACTAAATCTTCATAACAACATTCTCCTTCTGATTGAAGAAGTTCATATTTATCGTTTAATTTACTTTTATAAATCATATCTACCTCCTATATTTATAACTATACTTTTATTGTATTATACATAGTATTACCATTCAATATCAATACTAGTAACATCTTTGTAATAATTTAATGGTATTATACTTTTAAATCCTTTAATATTTAAATAAATTGATTCCTCTTAAAAATGCTGAAGATACTAAATCTTCAGCATTTTTAAATTAATTTTGTTCTATTGCCATCTTAACTCTTTTGCCAAACTCTTCATCAGCATAAGTAAAATAACAAATAACCCTATCTGCTATTTCTTTTGGTACCTCCCATAGTTCGCTAGCTATATTATCAATAAGTGCATCTTTATCTTTACTTGAAAGTATTCTGTACCTTTCTCCCGCTTGTTTAAAGTTATTAGTCTTTTCTATTTCTTCAGAAACTATATTACCTTCATAATACATTCCTTTGTACTTAGGTTTTTCATATTCTAAAGGTTCATTACAATTTAAAGAATTCGGCTTATAATTTATTGAACCCTTTTTAATTTCATATGTCATAGTTCCATCTTGTAGGTTATTATTAACCGGAACCTTTGGCTTATTTATTGGCAGTTGCATAAAATTAGTACCTATTCGATATCTTTGAGTATCTTTATATGAAAAGCCTCTACCTTGTAGCATTTTATCTGCCGAAAGCTCCACTCCCCTAATAATATTGCTAGGACAAAAAGCAGATTGCTCTACTTCGGCAAAGAAGTTATCTGGATTTCTATCCAAAGTCATCATACCTACCTTCATTAATGGGAATTTATCCTCAGGCCAAGTTTTTGTATCATCTAATGGATCAAAATCTAAAGTATTTGCTACATCAATATCCATCATCTGAACTAGTAACTCATATTTAGGATATTTACCACATTCTATAGCATCATGAAGATCTTTAACAGCAATATCAGGCTCTAATCCAGCTAAGATTTCTCCTTCTTTCCTACTTACCTTTTGCACTCCTTGCTGGGTTTTCCAATGATATTTTATATATTTTCTATCCCCTTTTGCATTGACCCAAATATATGTGTTCACACCAAATCCATCCATATGTCTAAAGCTCTTTACAATTCCTAAATCTGAATACAACCATACAATCATATGTGTAGCTTCTGGCGAATTAGCAACAAAATCCCAAAATCTGCTTACATCCTTTAAATTAGAATCTGGTGCCGGCTTTAATGAATGAATGACATCAGGGAACTTAATTGCATCTCTAATAAAAAATACTGGCAAATCGTTACCTACAATATCGTAGTTTCCCTCATCTGTATAAAATTTAACTGCAAATCCACGAGGATCTCTAACTGTATCTGCTGAACCTCTACCTCCAATTACTGTAGAAAACCTTACAAAAACAGGTGTTTTCTTCTTTGCTTCACTTAAAAAACTAGCACAAGTGAACTCTTTCATAGATTTATAACATTCAAAATAACCATGAGCACCTGCTCCTTTGGCATGAACAACCCTCTCTGGTATTCTTTCTCTATCAAATTGAGCAATTTTATCAATTAAGTTTTGATCTTCAATTAATCCAGGACCATTTCTTCCAATGGTGAGTGAATTTTGATCATCATATATTGGTACTCCCGAATTGCTAGTTAAGCATTTCTTTTCTTTATTTTCAGAATGCCTATGAGCCATATAAATTCTCCTTAAAATATTCTACTATATTTATTATATTCTTTATTTTTAATTTAGTTACTATAAATATATGTTACATAAATTAAAATATATTTTATCTTTTGTAATATATATTTGACATTTGTTCTAATATATATTACTATAACATTGTGAGGTGGTAAAAATGTCCAAGAACTTAAAAATTAAGTTAGCTAGAACAGCTCTTGATATGACACAAAAAGATTTAGCAGAGCAAGTAGGTGTTACTAGACAAACAATTAATGCTATTGAAAAAGGAGATTATAATCCTACAATTAATCTTTGTATATCTATTTGAAAAGCACTAAACAAAACTTTAAATGATTTATTTTGGGAGGAGTAATATGGGAGATAATAAAAAATTTGATGAAAGACAATTATGGATTAGAGGAGATATATTTAAACACGGATTTATTTTATTAGCATTTTTAGTTATACTTGATAGCTTTAATACAGATGCATCTATAATATGCTTTGAAGAACGTTATCTTGTTAGTTTTATTATTTTAATGTTTACAATAATGGTAGTATCTATGGAAATGATTATAAAAGGTGTCTATTTTTCAAATGATGGACAGCCAAAAACTATTATTTATATGATGGGATTAATATCATCAATCTTATTAATCTACAATTTATATAATGTTATTTTCAATTCATTTACTGTAATTAATGGC
>JAQXTC010000185.1 GCA_029219285.1 Clostridiaceae bacterium | reverse complement strand
TCTTCATCATGAGTTATTTCCATTCCTTGACCACCAATTACATATGAAGGTCTAACTAAAACTGGGAACTTTAATCTTCTTGCTTCCTCTAGTCCTTCTTTTAATGACCAAACACCTTTACCCTTTGGTCTTGATATTCCTAATTTCTCTAATAATTCATCAAATTTTTCTCTATCTTCAGCCATATCAATTTGATCTGCTGTTGTTCCTAGAGTCGGAATATTCTTTTCCTTTAAGAAGTTTGCTAGTTTTATTGCTGTCTGACCACCAAATTGAAGTATCACTCCATCTGGATTTTCTTTTTCTATTATATTTAATACATCTTCTTCAGTTAATGGTTCAAAATATAACTTATCAGCAACATTAAAATCTGTACTTACTGTTTCTGGATTATTATTAACTATAATAGTTTCAATCCCCATTTTCTTAAGTGCTAATACACAGTGAACTGATGCATAATCAAATTCAATACCTTGACCTATTCTTATTGGACCCGAACCTATAACCATAACTTTTTTATTGTCTGATACTTCAACTTCATCATATTCATCGTAAGTTGAATAATAATATGGTGATAATGCTTCAAATTCTCCTGCACATGTATCAACCATTTTATACGAAGGTCTAATATTCCAAATATCTCTTAATCTATAAACATCATCTGGGCTAACCTTTAACATGTCAGCTATAGCCTTATCTGAAAATCCTTTTTTCTTTAATTGTAATAACCATTCTTTGTCTAAATCTTCTAATTTACTTAATTTCAATCTTTGTTCTTCTTCAACTATCCATTTAAACTTTTCAATGAAGAAAATATCTATTCCAGTAATTTTAGCAATCTTATCTATTCTATAATCTCTTCTAAGCATTTCAGCTAAAGCAAATAATCTTTCATCATCTGGTGCCATTACTCTAGTCTTAAGTTCTGACATACTTAATTCTTTAAACTTCTTATGATCTAAAGAATATCTGCCAATTTCCAAACTTCTGATTCCTTTTAAAAGTGCTTGTTCAATATTTGAACCTATTGCCATTACTTCTCCTGTTGCCATCATCTTTGTTCCAAGTTCTCTATCTGCACCAAAGAATTTATCAAATGGCCACTTAGGAATTTTACATACTACATAGTCAAGAGCTGGTTCAAAACATGCATAAGTTTTTTGAGTTACTGCATTCTTAATTTCATCTAATCCATATCCTAAAGCTATCTTTGCTGCAAGTTTAGCTATTGGATATCCTGTAGCTTTTGATGCTAATGCTGAACTTCTTGAAACTCTAGGATTAATTTCTATTACTGAATACTCAAATGAATTTGGATTTAATGCAAATTGAACATTACATCCACCTTCTATTCCTACTGCATTTATTATATTTATTGATGCAGTTCTAAGCATTTGATATTCTTTATCTGATAATGTTTGAGAAGGTGCAACTACTATACTATCTCCTGTATGAATACCAACTGGATCAATGTTTTCCATATTACATACTGTTATACAATTTCCCTTAGAGTCTCTCATTACTTCGTACTCTATCTCTTTCCATCCCTTAACTGACTTTTCAAGAAGGACTTGGCCGATAGAACTTAATTGTAATCCTGATTCTAATATTACAGATAATTCTTCTCTATTTTCAGCAATTCCACCACCAGTTCCTCCAAGAGTATATGCAGGTCTAACTATTACTGGGTAACCTATTTCTTCAGCAACCTTAAATCCAGTTTCCATATCAGTTACTATCTCAGATTTTATAACAGGTTCTCCGATTCTATTCATCATACTTCTGAATAGTTCTCTATCTTCGCCTTCTTTAATTGATTCTATTGAAGTACCAATTACTTTTACATTATATTTATCTAAAATTCCGTTATCATATAATTCAACCGCAAGGTTAAGTCCTGTTTGACCACCCATTCCTGCAAGCAAACTATCTGGTCTTTCCTTAGCTATTACTTTTTCAACAAATTCTAAAGTTAATGGCTCTAAATAAATTTTATCTGCAACTTCTTTATCGGTCATAATTGTTGCTGGATTTGAATTTACAAGTACTACTTCAATTCCTTCTTCTTTAAGCGCTTCACAAGCTTGAGTTCCTGAATAATCGAATTCTGCAGCTTGACCTATTACAATTGGACCTGATCCTATAACTAAAACTTTTTTTATATCTTTATTTAATGACATATCCTTACCTCCTATAGTGCATATTCCATGAACTTATCAAATATATATTCGCTATCCTTTGGCCCTGCTGATGCTTCTGGATGGAATTGAACTGAAAAAATAGGTAAGTTTTTATGTCTCATTCCTTCAACAGTTCCATCATTTATATTTATATGTGTAACTTCAACATCATCTGGCAATTCTTCAACTACATATCCATGGTTTTGAGAAGTTATTGTTACTTTATCAGCTTCTAAGTCTTTAACTGGATGATTACATCCTCTGTGTCCGAACTTTAATTTTGATGTTTTTCCACCAAGTGCTAAAGATAAAAGTTGATGTCCTAAACAAATTCCTACTATAGGTTTCTTTCCTATCATCTTTTTAATATTTTCTATTACTTCAGTTAATTCTGCTGGATTTCCTGGTCCATTTGATAAAAATACTAAGTCTGGATTTACAGCCAATACTTCTTCTGCACTTGCATCCGCTCTAAATACTGTTAGTTTACATCCTCTCTTTTTGAAGCAATTAATTATATTCTGCTTTATTCCAAAATCCATAACAGCTACATGTTTTCCATTTCCTGCGACTTCATATGTACTATCAGTTGTAACCTTCATTACTGCACCTTTATTTGAAAAGGACTTAATTTTATCTATAACTGAATTTTCATCTATTTCATCCGTAATTATAATACCTTTCATTGTTCCTTTAGTTCTTAAAACCTTTGTTAAAGCTCTAGTATCTATACCTTCTAAACCAACTATCTTGTTTTGTTTTAAGAAATCATCTAATTCTAATTCGCATCTAAAGTTATTTGGTAAATTACATTTTTCCCTTACTATAAATCCTTTTACTTTTGGAGTTTTAGATTCCATATCTTCAAGATTTATACCATAGTTTCCGATTAGAGGATATGTCATTGTAACTATTTGTCCATAATATGATGGATCAGTTAACACTTCTTGATATCCTGTCATTCCTGTTGTGAAAACTACTTCCCCAACACTATCCTTAAGGTAGCCAAAGGCTTTTCCTTCAAAAGTCATTCCATTTTCTAAAATAAGCTTTGCATTCATACTTATCCTCCTTAAAATTTTATATTTAAGTAAAATACACCCCAATTACATTTGTTAACAATACCGATATAAAGAAAAGGATAATAAAGAGACTACAGAAACACTGGTCTCCTCATTATCCTACTATATTTATCCATACTATTTTTAAATGTATCTAAAGACAAAGCTATGAAATTATTACAAAAATTCTTCATAGTCGCAGACTCCTTTCTGGCCTCACGGGACCAAGTTAAAGTGTATCTTAACTTTATATTTATTTTTATCTTTTATAATATAATAGTTTATTGGCCATTTTATGTCAAGAAAATTCAAGTAAATTACAAATTTATTTTTATCATTCCTTACTTTTTACTCCAACTTGAATTACATTACAGTTTAAGCCTATACTATTTATATAAAGCATATTTACTTAGGAGGAATAAAATGAAATATTTATCAGATTTACATACACATACAATTGTAAGCGGACATGCCTATAATACACTTTTTGAAAACATAGACTATTGTGTTGAAAAAGGAATAAAGATTCTTGGAACTTCTGAACATGGCCCAAAAATGCCTGGAGCACCTCATAGATGGTATTTCGGAAATCTTAGAGTATTGCCAAGAGTAATTAAAGGCGTAACAATTTTAAAAGGTTGTGAAGCAAATATATTAGATTCAAACGGAAAATTAGATATGAATGAACATGATGCAAGGTCATTAGACTATATGATTGCATCATTACATGAACCAATTTTCGATATATCTTCTCCATTAGAAGAGACTACTGCTGCAATGTTGAATGCAATTGACTATAATCCATTAGTTACTATAGTAGGACATCTTGGAAACCCAGTTTATGAAATAGATTATGAAACTGTAGTAAAAAAAGCTAAGGAAAAAGACATTATTATAGAAATAAATAATTCTTCAATGACTGGCTCTTCAAGAAAAGGCAGTAACGGAAATTGTAAAAAAATAGCTCAACTTTGCAAAGAATATGGTACTAAAATCATGCTTAATTCAGATGCACACATTTGCTTTAACATAGGTGCTTTTGATGAATCTATTGAAATGCTTAAATCTATTGATTTTCCAGAAGAATTAATTATGAATGATCCTGAAAAATTAATTCCTTTCTTAAAGAAAAAAGGAAGACTTAAAGACATAAAATAAAAAAAAGTGACTTGGGAGCTGCATGGATTTCTTTCCTTAAGGCTTACTCCAAGTATGCACTCCCAACCACTATCTAACTAAACACATTAATTTATTATTCTGCTTTGATTTAATGATTTTTTATTACATAATAATTTTACTGTTATATATAAATCAATAATCATGTAAACTACAGCCATAAAAGATATTTTATCTATTATATATACATACCTAAAATAAAATCCTTCTATATATGGATGAATTAAATATATTATTATTGCTGAAATTATACCCCAATATACTGAAAACTTTAAACATATTATTCCCTTAAAATTAAATCTATTATTATCATAAGACCAATATCTTTTATTAAATAATCTCAATAACAAATAACCAGTAATAAATTCAATAAGTGTAGGAATAGAAAAGAATAAAATTGTTATGGGTAATCCAGTAATTCCAAGGTATTCATAGGAAAATAACAATGCAACTGCTGCAAAACCATACATAGGTTTAAAGGGTCCTATAAAAAAGTTATCTTTTCTAAAAAAACCTGTAGTAACAAAACTATATATTTCCTCTAAACACCAACCAAGAAATGAATACACAACAAAACTATAGGATAAATAAAAAAGCCAATTCATAATAAACTCCTTTACATTCAAATTTTGCTTTATAAAGGTAGTATTAGTTGAATTGGCTTAAATAATTCCATATATTTTTATTTTCAGTTATTTAGTTAATTTTTACATATAAAGATACCTGTAGACTTATTTACAAAGAGTTTTTCATGTTCATTCATATAATTTGTAACAAACCTATCAAAATCTCTTTTTTTGCCTTTAATAATATCTTGTAAATTACCATGGGTAGAATATAGATAAGATAAAATAGCTTTTGGATCATCTATAATTAAAGAATCTTCATACTCTCTCTTATTAATATACTTAAAATACTTGCTTAATTGACTATTTCCATTTTCTAATCCAAACTTAGTATAAAGTGCTACCTTTGCTATCTTAATTTCTTTATTATACATTACAGCCAAGTCCTTAATTTCTTTCATATGATTTTTCCCTATAGTAGTAGCATAAAAAGTGCCGTTTGGCTTTAATATCTTTTTTATTTTATTAAACATTTCTTCTCTGTTATCAATATAATAAAGTACATGATCTGCAATTACTATATCAAATTTTTCTTCATTAAAGTCAAATTCATTTCCATCTAATATCATAAAATTAAATATATCTTCATGTCCTTTTAGATTATTTTTTGCCTCCTTAATCATTCCTTCTGATATATCGGTTAAAGTTATACTACAGTCCATAGGTATCCTATCGATATTCTTTAACCAAAAAGTAGCATTTCCACAACCAATTTCAAGTACATTTGCGTTTTGAGGAAAACTTATATTGTCAAAAAACCATTTATGAAATCCATACTTATTAGTACTAAATTTATCATGAATATTAATTCTATCTCTTAAGTTATCCGAATTTTTATACTGTTGCATTACAATATCTTTTTCACTGATAGCATTAATAATGTTTATGCACTTATCCCAAATAACTTCATCTGTTCCATTTAGTATCGATTTAGTTTCTTCTATAGCTTTACTTATCATTTTTAAATGAATAATATTACTCTCTATAGTATTGATTTGATCTTCTAAAGATATCTTCAATTTATCTTTATTAAAACCATCCTTAAAAGTTTCTCGTATATCTTCTAATGGCAATCCTAAAAATTTTAATGTTAATATATTTTGTAATACAGCAAAATCCTCACCTTTATAATACCTATAGCCATTTTCTCCTCTATATGATGGTTCTAACAAACCAATTTTATCATAATAACGTATAGTTCTTATTGTAACCCCTGATTTCTTAGCAAATTCCCCTGTCGTATAATACTTTTTCTCCATAACTTATCACCTCAAGCCACATTATAAAGAGTTACCTTAGGTAATGGTCAATAACTTTTTTTCATTATTATTCAACTATTTTTCTCTCTAACCAATTAATTATGTATTTGATTGCATCTTTATCATTGCATGGAGCAATATATTCTGCTCTTTCTTTTAGTATATCAAGTCCATTTTCCACACAAAATCCATAGCTTGCATATTCTATCATCTCTATATCATTCATATTATCTCCCACTGCAATAACTTTAGAAGGATCAATCCCCTCTTCTTCAACAAGTTCTTTCAATGCTTTTCCCTTATTAATATCATTAGGAACTATATCAAAATAATTTTCACCACTCCTATAGCTTGTCCCATTGTCATAATTCTCTTTATAATCTTTTTCTACCTTATCTAACTCATCCTTCTCCCCAATCAATAGAACCTTTGTCCATTGTTTATTCCAAACTTCATCTGGTAAATTATAAATCACCTCAAAATTATGCCTCTTATATCTTTCTGTGAATTTACAACTTCTATAAACATAAACCACTTCATCTGCAAATATTTCAATTCCTATATTAGGCTTATCGTTATATATTCTTCTTATTGCATCTTTTCTGTCCTCTTCAATAAAATGTTCTTTAATTACGCTTTCTTTATCATAATCATATACTTTAGCACCGTTATGTAAAATTGTAGGGCAATTAATCTTTAAAGCTTCAATAAACTCTCGCACTGAAGAAACCATTCTTCCTGAAGCAACAGTAAACTTCCCCCCATTATTAACAAAGTATTCTATAGCTTTTAAATTAGCTTCTGATATTTTTCTATTGCTATTAATCAAAGTACCATCCATATCTGTTGCTAATATATATCCATCAAAAATATTATTCACCTAATCATCTCCACAACTCTTATTTATTAGCTTTAAATACCATAATTCTAGCTAATTTTCTACCTATTATCTTATTTCCTATAACTAAAAGTCTATTTAAAAGGCCAGGAATGATTATAGTTTTTCCTTTTATAAACTCTTTGTAAGCTATTAATGCAACATCTTCAGCTTCCATAATTAGTCCTTTTGCCTTTTCGTTCTTTTCTATCTTTGCTTTACTTTGAAATTCAGTCCTAATAGCTCCTGGACATAAGCAACATACCTTAATACCATATTGTTTAACTTCTTCATGCAATGCTTCTGTCAACGAAAGGACATAAGCCTTTGATGCATAATATGTACTCATCTTAGGTCCAGCACAAAAAGCAGCAGTTGAGGCAATATTTAATATTGCCCCGTCCTTATTTTTAACCATATCCTTTAAAAAGTAATTTGTTAGCTTTGTTAAACTTTTTATATTAATATTAATTAATTCTTCTTCATGACTCATATCCATATGAATAAAAGAGCCAAAACTTCCAATACCAGCATTATTTATTAAATTATCCACATAGAAATTATTTTTTTCCACAAATTCATATATTTTTTCACATGAATTATCCACAGATAAGTCAATAGAAAGTGTCTCTACTTCAACTTTATATCTTTTTTCAATATAACTCTTTGTCTTTTCTAATTTATCTTTATTTCTAGCTACTATAAATACATTGTGTTTATCTTTGGCAAATAGTTTGCAAAGTTCAAGTCCTAATCCTTCTGTACCACCTGTAATTAATGTAAATCTCTTTTTCATACTTATTGAATTTTGTTCCTTTCATAATCTAATACAATTATAACCTAATAAATTTATTCATGTTTTTTAATAACACT
>JAQXTC010000184.1 GCA_029219285.1 Clostridiaceae bacterium | reverse complement strand
TTTTCTACTTGTTCTAATACATTATCTTTCATACTTCCAATACTTGTGACATCTAAAGAGATTTTTGATACTCTTTTAGATAGTTCTAATATTGATGAAACCATTCTTTCAAATATATCTTTGGATTCAAGTACTACTTTTGTTTGATCATTAACAACTTCATTAGTTATTTCTACTTTTTGTACAGCTACTTTAGCTACTTCATTAATTTCTACTATAATATTATCTATTTCTTTTGCTGAAATAGCAGTTTCCTCTGCAAGTTTTCTTATTTCTTCTGATACAACAGCAAATCCTTTTCCAGCATCTCCTGCCCTTGCTGCTTCAATTGCTGCATTTAATGCTAATAGGTTAGTTTGTTCTGTAATATCACTTATAGTTTTATTTATATCTTCTATTCTAACTATACTTTCCGAAACCCTTGCTACAACTTCTTTCACTTCTTCAGTACTTTTTTTAGTTTCATTTGACTTTTCCATAACTATATTAGAAATTTCTATTCCTTGAGTTCCTAAATTATTAGTATTAATAGCCATTTGATTTGCTGTTTCAGTACTATTATTAATTGAATTTACAGCTTCAGACAAAGATTCCATATTATTTGATATATCTTCTAGTCCACTAGAAGATTGCATAGTACCTTCTGTGATCTCTGTCATAGTTTTAGACACTTGATGTATAGCTTCTGAGATTTCTTCACTCATTGTCATTGAATTTTCAACATTAACATTCATTATATTAACTGAATCTTCGAAGCTTTTAAATATTGTAGCTACATCCCTTATCATTTTATTAAAACTTTTTTCTAGATGAACAAATTCTGTTGCTAACCCTTTAAATTTGACTTCACAGTTAAATTCACCTTTTTCTAAAGTTTCCATTCCTTTTTTTAATTTAGCTATACTATCATTAAATGCTCCTGCAGTTTTTAATCCCACTATTGTATCAATTATTAACATAACTAATAATATTATTAATGTACTTATAGCATTTTCAATTTCTACTTCTCTTAATTCTTTACTTGGAATTTTTAAAAATACTTTCCAACCTATTTTTTCCGAAGTGGTATAAAGTATATCGTATGATATACCATTATATTTAACTTTTTCAGTTCCTTCATTTTTACTTGAAATATTATCCCAGCATGAATATTCTGAAGGTTCCTTTGTTCCAATAAGTGATTTATCTGTATCTGATATAACAAGTCCATCTTGATCACATACAATAATCTGGCCACCTTCACCATAACTAATTTCAGAAATGCTGTTTGATAAATTAGATAAATCAATATCTACATATATTACACCAATAGGTATACTGTCTTTAATAACCGCTTTATACAGCGTATATGTAAATGATCCTGTTATTTCATCTTGATATGGACCATAATGATATATTAAGTTATCATTATCCTCTATAGCTTCTTTATAACCTAACATTTCTCTCGCATCAAAATCTTCCCCAAGACCCTCATCAAGACATTGAATAAATTGTCCTTCACTTCCACAGAAGTAAAAATTTAAAATGCTTTTATCATTATTTCTCAATGTTCTGAATTTTTCCTGTAAGCTTCTAGTATCACTAAAATCCATATCCCTTATACTGACATTCAATGATTCCACATATGAACCTATTTTTTCTTCAAAGATAGTAGTTATAATTTTATTAAGTTGCATACCATTATTATTGAAATTTTTAGTATTTTGCTTACTTAATGAATACACCGATATACACCCCATTATTACTATAGGAATAATAGCAATTGCTATAAGTGTACTCAAAAGTAACGTCTTTAATTTGTAGCTTTTTTTCATAAAACACCCCTCATGATTTATTGTGGTACTCTTTTATTATACAATATTCTTTCTTATTTTAACCATTTTTATCATATTTTTTTCAAATTTCCATAATAATTAATGTTACATTAAACTTTTAACAATAATTGCAATCTGTATCATTACTTTTTATATTTTTTATCAATATGTATTACCATATTCTTTCTGACATGAAAAATGTCTTTCTTCAAATAATATTTTTGTGAATTATTATAAGGAGTTGATTAATATGAAATATCGAAACAAAAGAGAATATACAAGAGAAGACTACTTACGCAATGGAACTAAAACTCAAAATCAATATGCCAAAAATAGTTTTAATACAACAATTGAAGAACCCGGAATAAATGAAAGTGGTATAGAAGCTAAAAAGAGAGGTTTCTAATTTTTCGTTTTTTAATAAGCAAAAAGGTAAGGGTACATAACAATATTCTTATACCCTTACCTAAATTTACTTGTATTAAAATTTATTTATATAACTGATACTCCTCTTTCATCAACAGATGTTGAAAATACAATTTGTGTTTCTGTATTTCCAAACCTTTGTAATTTCCCAATAAAATTATCTAATTCCATTGTTGTTTTATGTGCTACCTTTATTAGCATAGAATATTTTCCTGTAACACAATTACATTCTAATACATTAGAACATGCTTCTATAAAAGGATAAAATTCTGGTTTTAACTTTGGAGACATCTCTAAATTAATAAAAGCTATTATATTATACCCAAGAGCAAGCCTATTCACTTTAGTCGTATATCCTGTAATTACACCTGATCTTTCTAATTTTTCAATTCTAGCCGAAACTGCTGGCGGAGATAAAAACACTTCTTCTGCCAGTTGTTTTAACGGATAACGTGCATTTTTTTGTAATAAATCTATAAGTTTAAAATCTATTTTATCCACAATACCACCCCTTATCATTCTAAATAAAATAAAAAGGCATATGAAGAAATCAATCTTCATATGCCTCATTGCACTACACTGTATATTTTAATGTATTTCATCTAATAATTCAAATTTTATTTCTATACTATTACCATTATTTTATAAACTCATACATTTTATCTAAACTTTTCATGTCAACTTGTAGCACTTTTCCATCATTATATATCTTTAAGAAATTGTATTTCATTTCTTTAGCTGCCAAAAATGCATGAGCAGTATATCTTTGCATAACTGGATTAAATAAAAAATTATTTCTAAAAGCTTTATATAACCCCTCAAATTCCATTTCATACATATTGCTTTCTGGACATTCTTCCTTTAACTTAACACCTTTCTTTTCACATATTTTATATCCTTCACTCATAGCACTAAAGCATAGTTTTATTATCATCTTATCATCTAGAAATTCTTGAATATTTTCGTATCTTGTAAGTACAGCTCCCATAGGACTCGCTCCAACGTTATGTGTCCAAAGCCAATGTAATGGGTTTTTAGGAACATTAACAGAAATTTTAGTTTGCTTAAAAAGATTACTTATTGACTTTAATAATTTTTGCTGTTCCTCATATAAAGCTCCAAGCATTACATCATCACCTATATTTCCCCATAACAAATTTTCCTTAAAGGTTCCTCCACCACCAGCATAACCTAAAATATATTGACTTTTATTTAATATCTTATTTATTTCATTTATTTCATCCCATAATAATGTAAATATAAGAAAATTGCTATTAGGATACTTTTCATTAAGCTCTCTCAGTGTATCCAAAACTTGCAATGAACTTACTGGTACAATGATTAAATCATATCTATTAGTGTCATTAACACAATTATATTTATATATGCCTTTTGTTATCTCACCTTCATTTATTCTTTCATCAATAATATCAAACTGAATTTTCTTTCCATCTAATGCTTTTACTTTGTAGTCCCTTACATAATGAAAAACTTCATTCTTTTCACTTAAAACTTTTCCATACAAGGTTCCTATTACCCCAGTTCCTACTATTAATACTTTCATATTTATCCCCTCACTTTTTAGACTTTTGGTC
>JAQXTC010000183.1 GCA_029219285.1 Clostridiaceae bacterium | reverse complement strand
TAGTTTATTTTATACCAGTTTCCTGATTCTCCTATAATGCTTACAGTTTGTCCATTTCTTAATGAACCTATTACTGGTCCACCTACTTCTGATCTTACATTTAAACTTGATGATACATTTACTACTTTTCCTTCTGCTACTGAAGCACTTGTACTACTATTGGTACTTCCCGAATTATTTCCTGTGCTATTTGATGAACTATTTGATCCACCTTTTTGTATATAATCCTTCGAAACATAACCTGTTCTTCCATTATAGTTTATTTCATACCAGTTTCCTGATTCTCCTATAATGCTTACAGTTTGTCCATTTCTTAATGAACCTATTACTGGTCCACCTACTTCTGATCTTACATTTAAACTTGATGATACATTTACTACTTTTCCTTCTGCTATTGAAGAACTTGTACTACTATTGGTACTTTGTATACTACTTGATGAATTACTTGATCCATCTTTGCTAATATAATCTTTGGAAACATATGCTATACTTCCTTTAAAGTCTATTCCATACCAGTTTCCACTTTCTGCTTTAATAGTAACCTCTTGACCGTTAACCAAGTATCCAACTATAGCTGAAGATGTTGAAGGCTCTTTTCTTACTCTTAAATTAGATGTTATGTTAACAACCTTTCCCTTTTCAATGGCTTTTGTAACAGATAGATTTTGTACTTGAGCTTTTTCATTGTTTGATGTTTCTTCCAAATAATCCGAACTTACAAAACCAATAGTTGCGCCATTCTTTATGTTATACCAATCACCACTCTTGGAAATAATTCCAACGGTTTCTCCATTTCTAAGGGATCCAATGACTGCTGAAGATGTGCTCGCTGATTGTCTAATA
Organism: Clostridiaceae bacterium; assembly: GCA_029219285.1. Taxonomy (GTDB): domain Bacteria; phylum Bacillota; class Clostridia; order Clostridiales; family Clostridiaceae; genus Clostridium. The sequence continues at coordinate 11,667 of JAQXTC010000183.1, read as the reverse complement.
TTTAATGTATGTGTTACGTTAACAACTTTACCAGTAGAAGAAATAACTACATTACTATTACTTTTAGTGCTTTCTTCAATATTTACATAATCTTTTGATACAAAGCCTTCGTTGCCTTTAAAGTCTATTACATACCAATCTCCTTTTTCTGCTTTGATAGTAACATTTGCTCCATTGCTTAAATATCCTAAAATTTCATAGCTTGTACCAGCACCTGCTCTTACTCTAAGATTTGTACTAACATTAATTATTGTTCCTTTTGTTCCTTGAGCAACATTTGCTGTATTTGTAGTATGATTATTGTTGTTATTTGTTGTTTTATGTTCTACTGCAGAAACATGCTTATTAGAAAATGCTAATCCACCAGCAATTGTAGAAGTTGTAGCTATTAATCTAACAATTTTCTTTTTATTCACTTTCATTTCCCCCTTAAGATATACCTAATTATATTATACATAAAAATCAATTATAATTCATTATAATAAGAAAAAAACTTTACTATTAGCCCAAAAAATTCATACCAATCCACTAACAACCTTTACTTTTTTTGTGATATTATGTAATTATATGTATTTAATTAGTGGGTAGGTGTATTTATATGGAAAAAATTTTTAGACAGATTCCTCTTTATAGGTTTTTAAAATATTGCAATGAATGCAATTCATCAAAAAATATTTTAGATTGTGGTGCAGGTGGAAATATGCCCCCACTTAGCCTATTTTCAAAATTTGATTATAAAACTACAGGAATTGAACTTGATGATAATCAATTATTATAGCTAAAGAATATGAACAGGTAAATAATGAAACACTAAATATAATTAAAGGCGATATGACAGATTTGAAGTTTGAAGATGCCTCTTTTAATTTTGTTTATTCTTATAATTCCATATTTCATATGAAAAAAGAAGATATTCAAAAATCTATACATGAAATGAAGCGAGTATTAAAAAAAGATGGATTAATGTTTGTAAATTTTCTCACAACATATGATGCTGGTTGCGGAACAGGAGAAGCTATGGGTAATAATCAATTTTTACAAATGGAACGTGGTATTCCAACTATTCACTCATATTATGATGATTCAGAATCTGATAAGCTTTTTGATGATATGGTTATTCTTTATAAGGAAACTAGAATAATAGATAGAATTTATGAAGGTGATAAAATAAAACAAAGTTATGTAGATTATATTTTAAAGAAAATATAATAAAAAACTCTTAATATATAACAAAAAGCTCATATCCTTGGCTATTGGATACGAGCTTTTATATTTCAATTTTTCCAATTAACTTATTTCTTTCTTATACTTCTTTACTTACTTCTTTATTATTGTTGAATCCATGCTCTACCTTGAATACAGAAACTGATAATCTTTTATATAATACAAAAGTTAATGTGCAAACTAATATACATTTTATTGTGTTAAATGGCAAAAGTCCCATTGTTGCATAAGCAAAGTTTTCAGCCATATTAAAGTGCATTCCATATAAAGGTATCAACACTGTTATGTTTATAATTATTGCTGCAATTTCCATAAGTACAGAACCAACAAGCATACCAATAACAGCTGTCTTCTTACTCTTATTTCTATGATAAATAAATGCTGCTGGCATAACTAATGCAATTCCAAAAATATAATTTCCGAATTCACCAACAAATCCTGAATATGTTCCTGAAAGTAATGTATTAACAACAATTTTAATCAATTCAATAATTGCACCTGCTAATGGTCCATAAGCAAAGGCACCCATAAGTACTGGTAAATCACCTAAATCCATTTTAAGCCATGGGTAGGCCGGTATTATTGGAATTTCAATTAACATAAGTAATGCTGCTATAGCTCCTAATAAAGCTATCTTTACTAACTTGTTTGAATTTTGACTTGTATTATTCATTTTTCTCCTCCAAAATCGTCTTCACGCCTTTGGTAGCTTGTCAGGATTTAATTGTATAAAGATTTTGTGCATGCTACAAAATCTTCTTTAATAAGCTACTACTCTTCATTTAGTATAATCAAAAAAGCCCTGACTAATACAAGTCAGGGCATATTACCATACTAAATATAGAGTTCAAACTTATAATTAAACTCTGATAGTTACTTCCTTTTATCCAGACTATAACTGTCGGCTTCGGAATTTCACCGAATCACACTAATTTCTTAGATCGTGGGCTTTACCACCGGTGGGGACTTACACCCCGCCCTGAAGATTTATATTTTATTTACAACATTAATTATATCACTTTTTTATATTTTTTACAATAGCTGGTTTAATTTTCTTCAACATCCTTCATTGTTAATCCAATTCTATGTCTCTGTATATCAATATCTAAAACTTTTACTTTTATTACATCTCCAACCTTAACTACATCAAGTGGATGCTTAACAAATCTATTAGCCATTTGACTTTTATGAACTAATCCATCTTGGTGAACTCCAATATCAACAAAAGCACCAAAATCTGATACATTTCTTACAGTTCCCATAAGTGTCATTCCTGGAGTTAAATCCTTTAAATCAATAACACCTGTCTTTAATATTGGCTTAGGCATTTCATCTCTTGGATCTCTTCCTGGCTTTTTAAGTTCTTTAATTATATCGCTTAATGTTAACTCACCAATTTCAAGTTCTTTAGAAAGGTAATGAAGCCCTTTTTGCTTAACCCTTTCTTCAATATCATCTAACTTTTTATTCTTTAAATCATCCATTGAATATCCCAAAATTTCAATAAGTTTCTTAGCTTCTCCATAACTTTCAGGGTGAACTGAAGTGTTATCTAATGGCTCTTTACTTTCTGGAACTCTTAAGAAACCTGCACATTGTTCATATGCTTTTTGACCAAGTCTCTTAACCTTTAAAAGTTCTTTTCTTGTTTTAAATCCACCATTTTCATCTCGATAATCAACTATATTTTTGGCTATTGCTGCATTTACCCCTGAAACATATGTTAACAAGCTAGGTGTTGCTGTATTTAAATCCACACCAACCTTATTAACTGAATCTTCAACTACACCTTTTAGTGACTCTTCTAATCTCTTTTGGGTAACATCATGTTGATATTGTCCAACACCTATTGCTTTTGGATCAATTTTAACAAGTTCAGCCATTGGATCTTGAAGTCTTCTACCTATTGAAATAGCTCCTCTAACTGTAACATCTAAATCTGGATATTCTTTAGTTCCAAGTTCTGATGCTGAATAAACAGATGCTCCTGCCTCTGAAACTATAACATAAGCAAGTTCTTTACCTGTTTCCTTCTTAATTTCTGAAATCATTTCTGCTATAACTTCTTCTGATTCTCTTGATGCAGTACCATTTCCTAAAGAAATAACATCAACATCATATTTATTAATTAAAGCCTTTAAAGTTTTTTTAGTTCCTTCAACATCTTTCTTTGGAACTGTTGGATAAACCGCTGTATTTTCTAAGAATTTACCTGTGCTATCAAGTATTGCAATCTTGCATCCTGTTCTGAAACCAGGATCATATCCCATAACTGTCTTTCCTTTAATAGGTGCTTGCATAAGAAGTGCTTTAAGATTTTCTTTAAATATCATTATTGCTCCTTCTTCACCTTTATCTGTAAGTTCACTTCTAATTTCTCTTTCTATAGCTGGGAAAATTAATCTCTTATATGCATCTTTTATAGCAAGTTTTAATTTTTCGTCAGTGATCTCATTTTTCTTAAGAACCTTTCTTTCTAAGTAGCTTATAACTTTTTCTTCATTAACTACTATTTTAACTGAAAGAATTTTTTCTTTTTCACCTCTATTTATAGCTAAAATTCTATGTGGTGGAATCTTACCTACTTCTTCACTGTAATCATAGTACATCTCATAAGGAGTTGGTTCTTCTGAATCACCTTTTGACTCAATTTTTCCTTCCTTCATAACAAGCTCTCTTATATGTTTTCTATACTTAGCTTCCTCTGAAATTCCCTCTGCAACTATATCAAGAGCACCAGCATAAGCATCATCTACTGATTCCACTCCTTTTTCAGCATTGATATATTTTGTTGCTTCTTCATCTAAATTTCCAGTAAAGTTTCCTTTTATAATAATTTCAGCTAAAGGTTCCAATCCCTTTTCCTTAGCGATTGTTGCTCTAGTTCTCTTTTTAGGCTTATATGGTCTATATATATCCTCAACTTCTGTTAATGTTTGCGCATTATTTAAAGCATTAGTAATTTCAGGTGTAAGTTTTCCTTGCTCTTCAATAAGTCTCGATACATCAGCTTTTCTTTCATCTAAATTTCTTAAATATATTAGTCTTTCTGCAAGTTTTCTTAAAACTTCATCTGAAAGTCCGCCAGTTCTCTCTTTTCTATAACGAGCAATAAATGGAACTGTATTTCCTTCATCTAACATTTCAATAACATTGTTAACTTGGCTTAGTTTTAACTCTAACTCTTTAGCCAATCTTTCTTCAATTTTAACCATAATTTCCTCCTACTCTTTAAAAGACATAAATATATTATAAACTTTAATTTCTTTTTTATAAATCTTTTAGTAATAAATTCATTTGTTCCCTTTTATATTATGTAACCTTTTGCTATAATCTAATTGTAAATATTTTCCAAGTAGGTGATTTTATTGAATAAAACTATTTCTAGAGTGGTTTCACTTTTACTTGTAGTATTAATAACTTTACTTGTATTAGATTATTTTAAAATAATTACTTTTTCTGAAGTTATACGAAAATGTATTGGATTAGTCACTTTAATATTGACTATATTTTCTTCCACTACAACTATATGTATTAGTAAATCTGGATTTAATAAGTTTTTAAACTATGTGATAATTGTTTCCATGACTGCTGGACTTTTAATATTTACTTACACCGGTAAATACAACAACACTCTTTATGTTGCACTTTTATGCACGGTGGTTTATGCATTAATGGACATGGTAATAAAAGAACCTGAAAAATAAAAAAAGAGTGGCTGAGAGCTGCAGGGAGTGTCGACTTGGACTTGCCTTCCGGAGAACACTCCCTGTACTCTCACCACTCGCTAACTACTGTATTAGTGATTATAATTCTATACATAATAAAAATTCTAATCCTTATCCAGGAGTTTTATGTGTTATATGGTGTAATATACCAAAAACTTTATTAAAGGAGATTAATTTATGGATTTAAAAAACGAAGCTATAAGAGAAATGATTAGTTGGCTTAGCGATGAACATGAATTAGGCAATCCCCCTTCAAAAATAGAAATTGCCGGAGAATTTGATTACGATGATGCTCATTATTACATAATGAAGTTTAAGAAAAGTATGTTTAGTAAATGGCTTGTTGGTGTATGTGGCTATGCTAATGGGGAAATAATCCCAACCCACACCTTTAGTGAATTTGAACTTTATGATAAAAATACTGCAAAAGATAAATGTATTGCTATTATTGAATATCTAAAAGAATATTGGAAAAACCGTGCACGTGCTGAATTTGAAAGACGTGGTGTTACAGAAGAAGAATTTGAAAACATGTCTGATGAAGAATGGAATCAAAAGGGTAAAGAAGCTGATGCTAAAGAACATAGTAATCACATGCAAGGATTTATACTTTTGAAAAATGATGATTTTAACTTTAGTAATCTAATTTCTAATTTGAGAAATCAATGGAATCTTCAATTAAACGATGATGAATCTAAAGTTGAAAATGGTAATCTTGTATTTAATATTGATGATAATCTTGTAGCAATATCCTTAATTCCTTGCCCAATTCCTGATGGTGAAGCAGAATACTATGCTGCCTGTAATTATATGTGGAAAGATGCTGTTGAAATAACAAAGAAACATACTGCTCAAGTTATAGTAATGGTAATAAATCATAATAATAATTCATTAGAAGCTGCTTCACTATTTGCTAAGATTTCTTCTACATGTCTTTCTGAACCAAATGCCCTTGGTATATATACTGCAGGAACAGTTTTTGAACCTAAGTTTTACATATCAATTGCCAAATTACTAAAACAAAATGAATTACCTATTCCAGATTGGATCTACATAGGATTTGGACAAGATAATAATGGTAATAGTTCATATACTTATGGGTTAGAATCCTTTGGTAAAGCAGAAATTGAAATAGTTAATAGTACTCACAGTTTCGAGGAATTAAGAACTTTTCTTTATTATGTTTGTGAATATGTTATCAAAAATAATATGACTTTCAGAGATGGTGAAACAATTAGCTTTTCTTCTAACAACATATTGAAAATCACAAAATCTAAGGGTATTCAACTTGAGGGTGAAACAATAAAAATTTGGTACTAGCTTTTTGAACCTTTTTGTGATTATTTGTAATATAATTCGTATTATTCACTTTTCATTTGATTAATGATATTTTATACACTTTTTTATGAGTTTTATAAAATATATTACATTAAAACTGAATAAAATCTGTATAATTGGTGACAGGCACCATATAGGTACCTGTCACCATCTTTTTTACGCTTCTCCACTCATAATCTTCATTTTTTATTAATAGTAATAAATAGAATATAAATAATGAGGCATTAATTATGAAAAAAACAATTTATATAATAACAACAATTACATCTCTAATATTTTTTACGACATGCTTACTTTTACAGGGTTCACGTTATGATTTTAATGTAAACAATCTAAAAAATAATATTGAATATCTTTCATCAAAAGAATTCAATGGTAGACTTGCAGGTACAGACGAAAATGAAAAGATTGCTAATGAAATAGCTAATACTTTTGATGATTATAATTTAAAACCACTTAATGAAAATGAAACATATAAGGAACCTTTTAATTGTACCGTTCCTTCTTATAATGGGCAAAATCCATCAATTAAGCTACGTAATGGTGAAAATGTAATAAAAGATTTTGAACCTGGCAAAGATTTTAAAGAAGATGGACTTGCGTTTAAGAATAGTCATATTACTTTTTCAAAGGATAATAAAATAGATATCTATTATGATTTTTTTACAATTGAAAAAGATAATGTTCTATATGCTTTTAAGGTTAATTTTGATACTAATTTTTCTTTTAGGAGTTCATTTTCAAAATGTTGTCCATATGGATTTCTGATTTATATAACTACTGATGTTTTTAATAGTATCTTAAATTCTATTAGAGAAGGTAATACCCTAGAAGTAAACTTACCTTACACAACTCAAGAAAAAGAAATTAATAATGTTGCCGGAATGATAAAGGGATATAACAAAGAACTTCCTCCTCTTGTAATAACAGCACATTTTGATCATGTTGGCTTTGACTCATTAGGTAATATTTATTATGGTGCGTTGGACAATGCTTCTGGAACATCATTTATGCTAGAACTTGCTAGAAAATTTTCTAGTATAAAAACACCAGAAAGAACTATAATATTTGTTGCTTTAAATGCTGAAGAAATGGGTCTTATGGGATCACAGTCTTTTGCTTCATCTCATAAAGACTTATTAAAAGATGCAGAAATAATTAATATTGATATGGTAGGTGCCAAAAAAACTCCACTAACATTTATACTTGGTAAAAACTCAACTGCAGAGTCATCAGACCTTTATGAGGACTTATCTGATATTTGCAATAATAATGACATTAACTTCAATTGCATAAATAAAGATTCAAGTGATCATGCTAGTTTTTGCAATAATGGATTTGATTCATTAACTATTTCTCATTGTAATACAACAAATATTCACAGTCCAAGGGATGTTCCGGAAAATATATCCACAGACTCTCTAAATACTGTTTATAAAATTCTAAATAAAGAGATAACTGAGCACTGCTATGATAACAAAGTGCTACTATTATATGATAAAAAGGTATTAATACTACTTTCATGTGCTGTCTTTATCTTGGTTGGGTATGGTATAATATGGATAAACAAAGATGGAAAGGAAGATTAATTTATGGATACTTGGAACGCCAAACAATATCTAATGTTTGAAAATGAACGAACTCAACCTGCAATAGACTTAGCTAATAGATTATATATTAGTAATTCTAAAAAAATACTTGATATAGGTTGTGGTCCAGGAAATAGTTCAAAAGTTTTAAGAGATAAATTCCCCAATTCCTACATTTTAGGTGTTGACTATTCACAAGATATGATTAATAAGGCTACTAAAGAATATGCAGATATTTACTTTAAAGTATGTGACGTTAATAACGAATTGTATACATTAATATAATGATTATGATATAGTCTTTTCTAATGCTTGTATTTAATGGTTACCTAATCATAAAACTTTAATTAAAAATTTATTGAGTTTATTAAAACCAAATGGAATATTAGCAGTTCAAATTCCAGTAAACTATAATGAACCAATTCATAAAATAATTTCTAAAGTTACTACAAATAAAAAATGGACATCTTATTTTCCTAAAAAAAGAGAGTTATTCAACTTATCAGAAAGTGAATATTATGATTTATTATCTCATGAAACAACTAATTTTACTATATGGAAAACTACTTATTATCATAAATTAAAATCTCATAAATCAATACTAGAATGGTATCGTGGTACAGGTCTTAATCCTTATTTATCTGTTCTTGATGATACTGTAAAACAAACCTTTGAAAATGATATTTACGAAAGAATTACCGAAGAATATCCTAAACAAAAAGATGGTTCTATAATGTTTAAATTTCCAAGATTATTTTTTATCGCTAAGAAATAAATATAACTAATTTTATATAAAATATATTTCATAGCATATCAGGAGGATTATACAAGCATGAAAATACACATAATTGGTGGCAGTGGTACTGGCAAAAGCTATATTGCAAATAAAATTTCTGAAAAATATAATATACCCCATACAGATTTAGATGATATATTTTGGGATAATTCATCTGATTCTTATGGTACTAAAGCACCTTTAGATGAGAGATTGAAAAAACTAAATAAAATACTTGATGAAAATGATAATTGGGTAATCGAAGGTGTCTATTATGAATGGCTTAAAGATAGTTTCAATGCTGCAGATTTAATATTTGTTCTAGATATCTCTCCTATAACTTTTAACAGAAGAATAGTACTTAGATTTATAAAAAGGAAATTAGGTATTCAAAAAGGGAAAAAAGAAACCTTTAACTCATTAAAAAATTTATTAAAATGGACAAATAATTATTCAAAATATGAATTACCAAAGATACTTAATTTCTTAAAACCATATAATGAAAAAGTAATACTAATTGATAATGGAAAAGAGATTTGGGAACACTTACAATAGTGCCCAAACCCCTTTAAACTAATCATTTTATGTATTTAGCCAAAAAACAGTTTCATTTGATATTTCTAGTCCAAGACTTTTTTGAAGCTGTAACGATTTTTCATTTCCTACAATCACTTGTCCATAAGGATACTTGCCTCTTTCTAAAGCATAATTAATCATGTTCTTTTCGAGAAGTTTACCAATTCCTCTTCTCCTATATTCCTTTTTAATTTCTAACATTCCCATAGAACCTTCTTCATGAAAGCCTATAAATCCAACAAGATTATTATCAATAAATGCTCCTATAATCTCTTTATTCATAATCCTATTTTTTATATACCCATCTCCAACTAATTGTAGTTCAGAATACAGTTTCTCTACTTCCTCAATATGCTCTTTAGTTAATATCTTAATCTTTATCATAGAAGTTCTCTCATCATCTAAATCTATAATTTTTTCATCTTTCATATATACTGCATTATTACATTCAACTATATCACAGATATTGAATTTTTCTTGTAGTAATTTTATATAGAATTCTTCATGCGCTACTATAAGACTTGCTTCTTTGGGTATAAGTTCAATTATTCTTTTAGCTGTTTCTATGTCTTTGCACGTCATCATATATGCTGATGAACCTTCATCAAAAACCAACACACCATTGTCATCTTCCATAATTATATTGCCACTGCCTCTTCTCAATACCTCGAGAATAACTATGTTTTTCAATTTATTTTTTTCTAGATATTCTAGTGCTTTTTCCACTAACTACACCCCCATAACTCATTACCTTTTGCTGATTTTTCTAATTATTATTTCCCCAAAGAAAACTAAATCAAATATTGCTGTGTAGAATAATAATACTATTGTAAATAATGATTCTAAAAGATATTTATCTTGATTAAATCTATTTATTTTATAATGTGAAACTTTAAATAAAGGACTTTTTTCTTCACCAACTCCAATAACCTTCCCAATTAATGTGCATTTTCCTACACTTGCAGGATCTACAACCTTATTATATGGCAAATCTCCTTGAGTACTTATCCAAGTGCAATCTAAATCACCATATTCTGCTGCCATTTTTTCTAATTCTGGCTTTCCATCTTCAACATAAATACATGGCCCTGTACTTGCACTATAACTAACTCCTAATTTAATATCTCCAGATTCCTCTGCTCCTGAATTTGAATCAACTGGTACAAATATAATATAAATTAGAACTGCCGCTACAATATTTAATATAACAATTACCTTTTTTCCAAATTTCACCATTTAATCCTCTTTATTGTATGTATTAAATTTATTATACCACATATATATTAAAGACTTATTGAAATTACGTACATTCCATACATTTATTAAATATTATTCGTATTATTCACTTTCTTGAATAATATCAATATTTTATTCATTTATTTTCAGTTATTATTCATTATTATATGCAAAATGAATAAAACATGCATAAAAAGGTGACAGGCACCCAATAGGTGCCTGTCACCTTTTTTTCACTTTTTACTTCTTATTTAATTAACGATTTAATTTCTAACTTCAATAATTTTTCTTTTAATTTATTATTATCAATATTAAGTTTAATATCATCAAGAACAACATTTTCAAGTTGAGGAACATCAGTTTTTATTGTTGCAAGTTCTTTACTCATAAATGCTGATTCCTTAGCAGATAAATCTACCCCATAAACTTCAGCAGCCATTAATTTTTCTAGTGCTCCCTCAGATGTAAATTGAATTGGAAATCTTAAAGCACCAATCTTTTCTTCAACTACTTCTTGAACTCTTTTATCTTCATCTGTAACTGCTTCATCAATGCATTTATATGTAAGCTTATCCCCAGTACTAAGTGCTATGATTCCATCTTTTAAAAGATAAGATATTGGAGATCTTGATATTCCTAAATAATCCTTAAAGAATTTCTTTAATTCTTTTTCCTCTTTAGAAGTTAAGTTTTCTATAGTTTCATATATAGTTTCAATATCACCATATTCATTAAGTAATGGAATAACAGCCTTTTCACCTACTCCTTTAACACCTGGAATATTATCTGATGTATCTCCACATAAAGCTTTATACTCAATTATTTGATAAGGTTCTATACCCTTAATTTCTTTTAAAGTAATTGGTGTAAAATCAAATGCACCATTTGGAACATTAAATTCCTTTGAATTAACACCTATTTCCTCAAACATTTCATCTGCTTTACTTGTAACAAGCCATACTCTTATATTTTCACTAGCTAATTGAAGGTAATCTTCATCTTTTGTATAAAGATATACTGGAAGTTCCTCTTCAAATTTTTTAGCTATAGAGCCTGCAAAATCATCAGCTTCATATATTTCTTCATCATCAAAATTACTTTTAAATTGAGGAATAATACCTTCTAAAAGATTTTGAGTTGTAACAAACTGTTGCTTTAATGGCGCTGGTGTTTCTTTTCTGGTTCCTTTATAAGTACCTCC
>JAQXTC010000182.1 GCA_029219285.1 Clostridiaceae bacterium | reverse complement strand
AAACTAAAAATATAATAATACTTAGTATTAGTATTTCTAAAAAAATTAAAAATATAACTGGAAACGCAAATTTCCAGTTATATAAACATATTAATAAAACAATTTACACAAATTATTTTACATCCTCATTCTTTGATATCAAGTATGCTTTCTTTCTCTCTTCTCTAAGTATAGACTTTGTTAAAGAGAAGAACTAACAAAAGAAATACTCTTAGATATCAAATATACTTTATTTCTCTCTTCACTAAAAAAAGCACCTGCAATGAAAATTCTCTTTCATAACAGATGCTTTTCTTTAATTATTTATTATTATTTGAGTTAGTTGTTTTTTCAGTAGTGTTTGTATTGGATGAATTATTAGTATCATTATTTTCTGTTTTATTAGAATCAGTAGTATTATTTGAATCATTATCAGATGAATCTGAATTATCATCACTTGAGAAAAAATCTACTATAGAATCCCAAAGGTTGGAGAAGAAATTTCCTATTTTTCCGAAGAAACCTTTAACTTCATCACTATTAATCTTATCTTTTAACGAATCAGATACTTCGTTTAATTGATCTTTTAATGAATTATAATTTAAGTCTAAATCATTAATCTTACCCATTAAATTTTTTATTTTTTGAACATCTTCCTCTGATAAATTGTAATTGTAATTTTTAAGATCTTTATCTACTATTTTATCTACTTCTTTTTGAGAGTCTGGGTTTTTCTTAATTACATCTTTCTTGATTTCGTTAATTAGATTAGTGGCATCATCTTGTCCAATTGAATCGCCTAAATCACCAGTAACAACTATTTCTTGGTTAGCAGCTTCTTTTTTATCATCATTAATTGTTTCACCAGAACTACTCTTTTCAAAACCTTTTAATATTCCAGTAAGAGCAGCAGTTCCGGAAACTTTAAATGGTGCAGAAGCTATAACTACAGCATTTTCTACGCCAGCAGTAATAAGGGCATTTTTAATCATACCTTCAGAAACCCATGTTAAATTGTTTGTTTTTATATCTAATCCACCTGAACTTTTAGGTTCAACATAAGAACAAGAAATAGACTTGTTACCAAGTTGTGCTGCTGATGCAACATTACCAAGAGCATCGTACTCTTCTTGTGAGGTAATTGTAATAATATTAGCATCATTTTCAGTTACATTAAAATATTTAAGCATTTCTTGTTTCTGTGCAGCTGTAAGATCAGCTCCAATAGTAACTGATTTATAAGAATCAGCTTTAACAGGAATACTTGTCCCAAATAATGTTGTTGAAAATATACTTATAGATAATAGCGGTATTAATATTTTATTAATAAGTGAGTTCTTTTTCATTTAATTATCTCCTTTTAAATAAGTTTATTTAAAATTATAACATGAATATTGCAATAAAATATTTAGAATTTATTATTTTAAACTTAATTTTTTTATATAAAAAAGCGACAAAAGGATAAAAATATTTTATTATAAATAAAAGAAAAAGAAACATAAAACAGAAAATTGGAAGGTGTAAATTATGATAGAAAGACAGTGTATAATATTATGTAATTTTAATGAAAAGGAGAAAAAACTTTTAAAATCATATGGAATGATGATGGGATTAAAAGATCAAATTAATGTTAGTTATAAAAATTCAGAAACAATTTTAAAGAATATATTAGATGGAAATCTGTTGAGTGATGCTAAAGATGGTATAAAGGATAGAGCTATAATATTTAATAATATTTCAGAAATTAAGGTGAGTATGTTTATTGATAATATGAAAAAAATGCGAATAGCACCATCTATGAAAGCAGTTGTTACTGAAACTTCGGTTGAATGGACATTAAATGAGTTATTGGAAAACTTAAAAGCAGAAAGGCGAGCTGAGAAAAAAGGAAAAATATTAGAACATCATTAAAGTAAAATAAGGTGGCTAAGGTTCAGTTATTATAGAAAACTTAATGTAATACTAATTTTAAGTTATGTATAAAAGTGGTATAATTAGTAGTAAATAAAGAAGGAGGCTATAAATGATGATATCAGAGAGAATGAAGGGGCTTGTTAGTAATAGTTCTATAATTAGAGCAATGTTTGAAGAAGGAAAGAGATTATCAGAAATATATGGGGCAGAAAATGTTTTTGATTTTAGCATAGGAAATCCTAATGTAGAACCACCAGAAAATGTTAAGAAGACAATTTTTAATATATTAGATAATGAAAATCCTAATTTAGTACATGGGTATATGAGTAATTCTGGATTTGATGATGTAAGACAAAAGATAGCAGAATATATTAATAAAAATAATGATTTAAAATTAAGTAAAGAAAATATTGTAATGACATGTGGAGCAGCAGGTGGATTAAATATCATATTAAAATCGTTACTTAATCCAAATGATGAAGTTATAACTTTTGTACCATATTTTGGGGAATATAAAAATTATGTTTCTAATTATGATGGAAAATTAGTTGAAGTAGATACTGAAAAAGATACTTTTCAACCAGATTTAAAAGCTTTAGAAAATGCAATCAATGAAAACACAAAAGCAATAATAATAAATTCACCTAATAATCCAACTGGAGTTATTTATTCAGAAGAATCAATTAAGGGGATAGCAAAGATATTAGAAAAAAAGGAAAAAGAAATTGGACATAGTATCTTCTTGATTTCAGATGAGCCATATAAGGAGTTAGTTTATGATGGCGATAAAATTCCTTATATTTTGAAGTATTACAAGAATGCGTTTATAGGATATTCTTATAGTAAGTCTTTATCTCTACCAGGTGAAAGAATTGGCTACATAGCTGTTAATAGTGAAATGGATGACTTTAAAAATGTTATGTGTGCATTAAATGTAGCAAATAGAATACTTGGATTTGTTAATGCACCATCACTATTCCAAAGAGTAATTGGAGAAACTTTAGGTACAGAAGTTGATGTAAATATTTATAAGAAAAATAGAGATTTATTATATAATCACTTAATTAGTTTAGGATTTGAATGTGTTAAACCACAAGGGGCATTTTATCTTTTCCCAAAGACACCGATTGCAGATGATATGAAATTTGCTGAAATAGCAAAGAAATACAATATATTATTAGTTCCAGGAACTTCTTTTGGATGCCCTGGATATTGTAGAATTGCATATTGTGTAAGTTATGATACAGTAGAAAGATCATTAGATGCATTTACAAAGTTAGCACAAGAATTTAAAAATAATTAGTAATTAAATTGGTATTGACTTAGTATAAATATTGATAGATAATAATAGACATGAAATGAATAAAAAAAAGATAATGATAAGGAAGAGTACTAAAATTAAAATACTTTAAGAGAGTTAAGGGATGGTGTGACTTAACAGATTTTATTTTTGGAAGCAGCCTTTGAATCGCTTTATTGAGAACTAAAAGTAATTTTAATGTAGGTAAAGCCGTAATCCTTACGTTAAAGAGGAAAGAATATTTGTTTTATATTCTTACTAAGATAAGTGAATTTTATTTGCTTAAATTAGGGTGGTACCGCGGAATTATAACTTCGTCCCTTATTTTAGGGATGAAGTTTTTTTTAACATCTAGAAAAGTATAAAATCAAAAAAATATGAGGCCTTGCAGAGTTACAGGGTTTAGAGGTATCAAAGAAGCTAAGATGTTAAAAATAAAATAATTTAAAATAAATAATGTAGGAGGTAAGGAAGTTTGGAAGAAATTTTAGAAATTTTAGAACAAAATCATAGATATACCGATGAACAAATTGCAGTTATGTCAGGAAAAACTATTGAAGAAGTTAGAAAAGCAATAAAAAAGTATGAAGAAAATGGTGTAATAGCTGGATATAAGACACTAATTGATTGGGATAGTGTTGGAAGAGAAAGAATTACAGCATTGATAGCTTTAAAAATCACTCCTCAGAGAGGCGTAGGTTTTGATGAAGTTGCAGAAAGAATATACAAATTTGACCAAGTTAAATCCTGCTATTTAATGTCATCAGGAGGTTTTGACCTAATGGTAACAGTTGAAGGAAATAATATGAAGGAAATAGCATCCTTCGTATCAGAAAAACTTGCGTGCCAAGAATATGTAAATAGTACAGCAACACATTTCGTATTGAAAAAATATAAGGATCATGGAGTTATATATAAAGAGGATAAGGTAGACGACAGGGAGGCAATATTTATATGATTCTAGAAAACATGATAAGAGATGAAGTTAGTAAGATGCCACCATCAGGTATAAGAAAGTACTTCGATTTAATTAATGAAATGGATGATGTTATATCATTAGGTGTTGGTGAGCCTGATTTTGTGACACCTTGGAATATTAGTGAAGCTGGAATATATTCATTAGAAAAAGGACATACACATTATTCATCTAATGCTGGTTTTATCGAACTTAGAAAAGAAATAAGTAATTATTTAGATAGAAGATATAACTTATCATATAATCCAAACAATGAAATTATAGTAACAGTTGGCGGAAGTGAAGGAATAGATATAGCACTTAGAGCACTTGTAGGTCCTGGGGATGAAGTTATTATTCCAGAACCAAGTTTTGTTGCATATAAAGGGTGTACTACATTTACTGGAGCAACTCCAAAGATTATTAATTTAAAAGCAGAAAATGATTTTAAATTAACAGTGGAAGAATTAAAGGAAGCAGTTACAGAAAAAACAAAGGTTTTAATTTTACCTTTCCCTAATAATCCAACTGGAGCAATTATGACAAGAGAAGAATTAAAACCTATCGTTGAATTCTTAAAGGATAAAGAGATAATAATTCTTTCTGATGAAATATATTCTGAATTAACTTATGGTAATTCTCACGTATCAATTGCATCCTTTGATGAAGTTAAAGATCAAACTATCGTAATTAATGGATTTTCAAAAGCATATGCTATGACAGGATGGAGAATTGGATATCTTTGTGGTAATTCAGTACTTATAAGTCAGATGAAAAAGATACATCAATATGCTATTATGTGTTCACCAACTACAGCTCAATATGCAGCCATTGAAGCTATGAAAAATGGGGCAGAGAGTGTGCGTACAATGGTTAATGAATATAATAGAAGAAGAAGAGTTTTAGTAGATGGATTTAGAAGATTAGGTCTTGAATGTTTTGAACCACTAGGAGCACTTTATGTATTTCCTTGCATAAAATCTACAGGATTAACTTCTGATGAATTTTGTGAAAAACTTTTAAATGAACAAAAAGTACTAACAATTCCGGGTAATGCTTTTGGTGAGTGTGGAGAGGGATATATAAGAGCATGTTATGCATCTTCTATGGAAAATATACAGGAAGCATTAAAAAGAATCGAAAAATTCTTAAAAAAATAATTCTTAAATGTAGTATTATGTGGTATAATACATTATGTTGTAAATTTAATTAAGAAGAAACTCGTATATCATGGAAAATAAGGTTCCAAAGTTTCTACCTGCTAACCGTAAAATAGCAGACTACGAGGTTGGATTTTGATAAATAATTAATTATTATTGATTTTCTGCACCTCAAATAATTGAGGTGCTTTTTTCATAACAAGAACTAGGGGGAGATAGACATAATGAAACAAAATTTTGGACAAGATAATCTTATTTATCACATTGATGACAAACCAAAGTTAGGAACACAAATACTTTTAGGATTTCAAAATATATTTGCAGCTTTTGGGGGAATTATAGCAGTTCCATTAGTTGTATGTAACGCCTTAGGATTAGATGCTAAAACATCTACAACAATATTAGCAGCAACAATATTGGCTTCAGGTATAGCAACTGTAATTCAATCAAGGAGAGTAGGACCAGTAGGAGCAAGAGTTCCGTGTATAATGGGAACAGATTTTACATTTGTAGCACCAACTATAACAGTAGGAAGTATGGCTGGAATGCCAGGTGTTATAGGAGCTACTATAATGGGGTCATTAGTAGAAATTATACTTAGTTTCTTTATAAAACCACTTTTGAAGTTATTTCCACCAATAGTTACTGGAACAGTTGTATGTTTAATTGGCTTAACTTTAATACCAGTATCTATGGACTGGGCAGCAGGTGGAAGTGGTGCAAGTGATTATGGAAGCATTACTAACATAACAATTGCAATGATAGTTATGATAATAGTGGTATTATTAAACAGGTATGGCAAGGGGATGGTTAGTACAGCATCAGTATTAATTGGAATGGTAATTGGCTATGTTATTTGTATTCCTCTTGGAATGATTGATTTTACAATAGTTGAAGAAGCGAGATGGTTTGCATTACCAAATGTATTCGAATATGGAATTGATTTTGATTTTAAATATGTGTTGACATTCGTACCAGCATATATAGTAACAACAATTGAAACAGTAGGATGTTTAGCAACAATATGCGAAGTAACTCATGTAAAAGCAGATGATAAGATTATTGGAAGTGGTGTACTTGCAGATGGACTTGGAAGTGCAATGGCAGGTATGCTTGGAAGTTTTCCCAATACAACATTTAGTCAAAATGTAGGTCTTATACCATTAACTAAAAATGCTAGTAGAAGTGTTGCAATTATGGCAGGAATATTGCTTATAGCTTTAGGATTTTTACCTAAGTTTGCAGCTCTTATTAATATTATTCCATCACCTGTTCTTGGAGGAGTTGGTATAGTAATGTTTGGGACTATTGCAGCTTCAGGTATTAATACATTAAGTAAAGTAAAGATTAATAATAGAAATTTATTGATTATAGCTACTTCAATAGGTTTGGGATTAGGTGTTACTTTCCGCCCAGATTTTATAGCGGAGCTTCCTGAAAGCTTAAAATTAATATTTTCTTCAGGAATTTCTACAGGAACAATTGTTGCACTAATATTAAATAAATTATTAAAAGAAGATACTGAAAATGAAGAAGGAAGTGCTAAAGATGAAGTTATTGCATGATAAAATTTTAGAAGAAGGACGAGCTCTTAACAAGGATGTATTAAAGGTAGATTCATTCTTAAACCATGGAGTAGATCCAATTCTTATGAAAGAAATAGGAGAAGAATTTGCTACATATTTTAGGGAAAAGGGAATTACAAAAGTATTTACTATAGAAAGTTCAGGAATAGCACCAGCGGTTATGACTGCATTGGAAATGAAACTTCCAATGGTTACATTAAAGAAACAAACTTCAAAAATTTTAAATGGTGAAGTTTATCAAACAACAGTACATTCTTTTACTAAAGATTCAAATTATGAATTAACATTATCTAAAAATCAAATAAACAAAGAAGATAAGATATTAGTAATAGATGATTTCCTTGCAAATGGTGAAGCAGCACTTGGAGTTATAAGACTTGTAAAGGAAGCAGGAGCAAAAGTAACTGGTATTGGAATAGTAATAGAAAAATCATTTCAACCAGGTAGAAAAATGTTAGAAGAAAAAGGATTTGATGTCTATTCTTTAGCGAGAATTAAAAGATTAGATAAAGGTGTAATTGAATTTCTTTAAGAATTTTTTCAAATTTCCTGGGAAATAAAGTGAAAAAGTATATTTTTATGTCCTTTGTTTAATAATAAGTGTAAACAGGACAAAGGAGTGATAATATGGCTAAAGCAGGTATGAGAAGACCAGATGTGAATGAACCTCATGGAACAGAAAGTAATCATAAATCTAGGTTTGGTAAAGGAGAACCTGTAGTTCCAGAAATTCAAGGTAAAGCTAAAACTGGCAATAAAAAAGCTAGACCACTTTAAAATAAAATAAAAAGGTTAAAAAACGAAACAATAGGTGATGAAATCCTTTGGGGATTTCTAGAATATAGAGATGATACTTTTATGAGAAGGTACTTTGTAATTACAGAGTACCTTCTTTGTTTATAGTCTAAGAAAGTATAAAAGTACAAACATCCACTCTTTTTTATTCAAACTTATAAAGCCCAAGATTATCTAATAATTCATTATCTATTACATTTGTATCTTTTAAATTATGATCAGTTCTATAATTTCTGACTGCAATTTCTAAGGAATATCCATAAATTCCATCAATAATTCCATTAAAATATCCACGATCTTTTAAAGCTTTTTGAACATAATAGACATCGCAACCTTTATCATTTGGTTTTATTTCTCTATCATAAGGAGAAAATCTCCAGTTAGGACCACCATATACTATGACTTGCGTATCATATCCTACTAAGTCAAATAATTCTTTGATGTGTTCATTATACATTCTAATACAGCCACCAGAGGCGAGAGATCCAATTGAAGCTGGATTACTTGTACCATGGATTCCAAAGGTATCCCAGGGTACATTTAGTCCAAGCCAATATCCTCCAAATGGACCGCTTTTCAAAGCTTTACTTGTAATATGCCATTGTCCAATAGGAGAAGGGGTAGTTTTTTTCCCCATAGCTATTGGATATCGTTTTACGAGTTCTTTTGTCTGTTTATCAATGAGTGAAAGGGAAAGTTCATTTACTTCTATAAAAATTATATATTTATTATTATCAGGACAAAGTGTTGATGCAGTAATTTTTACAGGAGATAAAAGAATAGATAAAACAAGAAAGAATAAAATTAATTTTTTCATTTTTAATCCACCTAACTATAAAATACTAGATTACTCTTATATAAGTTTCGAATAAAATTAAAAAAATATGCAAAAGCTATTGAAAAATATATGGAAAAGATTTACAATAAGCTGCATAAAAGTATGAAAGGTGAAAAAATGTTAACAATTATAATTATTTGTGGCATATGTATAGGTATTTTCCTAAATATTTGTATATATGAAATACCAAGAGAAGAACCAATATTATTTTCGATATTTGGAAGTAAAGCAGTGGTAAAAAGTATTTTAACAAAAGTAAAATGTAAAAGCTTTAAATCAAAAATAGTAATAAAGTATTTGTTAATTGTATTATTAAATACTTTAATTTACACAGGAATTTATATTAAATTTGGAATTAATTTTGAATTTTTTAAACTAACAATATTCTCTTCATGGCTTATAGTCATAGGTGTTATTGATTTAAAAACAGGATATATCTATGAAAAGACAATTATATTTATAGGTTGTTTTGGCGTTATTTCATTTATCTATGAGTGGTATATTACAAGGTGTCTACCATTAAGCTTAATTTATGGTGCTATTATTGGTTTTATAATAATGTATATAATTTTTAAGGTGACAGGGGGGATAGGAGAAGGAGATATTGAGATTACAACTATAAGTGGATTTTTGTTAGGAGGAAAAAGTACAGTATTAATATTATGTTTGGCATTTATTATCGGGGCAATTATAGCAAGTATATTGTTATCTTTAAAAATAAAAGATAGAAAAGATAAGATTGCTTTTGGGCCATATATTTTTTTAGCAGTTATAATTAATATTTTTATGGGAGAAAATTTAATAAATTACTATATAAATTTTATATAGTCTTAATAATTTGAAGTATTGCAGTCTAAGAAAAAAATGATTTTATTGAATTGTATTTATAAAAAGTGTAATAGATGGTAATAATAATAAAAAATTATTAAGAGGTGTTGAAAATGGAATTTAAAAATAGTGAGACAAAGAAAAATTTAATTAAAGCTTTTGCCGGAGAAAGCCAAGCAAGAAATAGATATACATTTGCAGCAGAGGCTGCAAAAAAAGAAGGATTAGCAATAATTGAAAAGTTATTTTATTATACAGCAGATCAAGAAAAAGCTCATGCAAAAGTATTTTATGATAAATTGAAGGAATTTAATGGAGAAAACATAGAAATAGATGCTTCATACCCTATAGGAAACTATGAAAAAACTTTAGACTTATTAAGGGATGCTGAGCATAATGAACAGGAAGAATACGATGTGGTTTATAAAAGTTTTGCACAGACTGCGGCTGAGGAAGGTTTTGGGGCAGTAGCCAAGATTTTTGAAAACATTGCAGCTATTGAAAATGTACATAGTAAAAGATTTAAAAAATATGCAGATAAACTAGAGAATGATTCTTTATTCAAAGAAACACAAGATACATTATGGATGTGTTCTAACTGCGGTTTTATTTTTGAAGGAAAAGAAGCACCTAAGGCATGTCCGGTTTGCTCTCATCCTCAAGGATACTTTATGTTATTTTCTACAAGTGAATTTGAATAATAAATAGAAGAATTAAAGAAATTTAAATGAGATTTGGAGAATTATAAGATATAATATAATTGTATGGAAGCGTAGGAAAGGAAAGATTATATGAAATTTACAGTAAAAGAAAAAGAATATGAATTAGATAAGGAAAAGTTATCAGCCTTTTTTAATGATGAAGAGGCTCCAATAAAAGATATAAATGAAGATGACATACTAAATATTATAGAAAACATTAAACCAGATTTTGATGTTGCTTACTATAGTTCTCCATGTGAAGAATGTAAAAATGGAGGAGAAAAAAGAAAGGCTTATAAATTTTTTGAATATCATTTTTATATCTATACAAAGGATAGAGAATATGTAACAAATAGTATTCAAGTTGAGCAAGATAATACAAGTTTTAAAAGACTTTCTAGTATAGGAAAAGTTGATGATAGTTATATTGTAAGTATAATTGTATGCAGTGATTGCGGAGATTTTACTATTGAAATAGAAGAATTTGAAATTTAATAATAAGGGGGATAAAAAATGAAGAAAAGAATAATTTCTTTTGGGATTATAATAGCAATTTGCTCTATATTTTTATCAGCATGTGGAACTGAGAAGGCAAAAGATTCATCAACTATAGCAAATAGTAGTGAGAGTAAGAAAGATGATTTTAATAAAAAGGGAGAGGTGCCAAAAGAATTACCAATAGCAACAATAAAGATTAAAGATTATGGTACTGTTACAGCTGAACTTTATCCACAATATGCTCCTAACACAGTTAATAACTTTATTTCTTTAGCTAATAGTGGATTTTATAATAATACAACATTTCATAGAATTATATCTGATTTTATGATTCAAGGTGGAGATCCAGAAGGAACTGGACTTGGAGGACCAGGATATACAATTGCTGGAGAATTTAAAAGTAATGGATATGATTATAATGAATTAAAGCATGAAAATGGAGTGCTTTCTATGGCTAGATCCAATAGTCCAGATAGTGCTGGAAGTCAATTTTTCATTGTCGTAAATGAAGAAAACTGTAAACACTTAGATGGAGCTTATGCTACTTTTGGAAAAGTTACAGAAGGAATGGATATTGTTAATGAGGTAGCTAAAGTTGAAACTGATAAAGGTGATAAACCTTTAAAAGATGTGATTATTGAAAGTATTTCAGTTGATACTAAAGGCGTTCAATATAGTGAGCCTATTAAAAAATAATTAAAAGTCATCCTTTTGAACATAATAATTTAAAAGGAGTGATTAAATGATGAGTAAACCTAATAAGGAAAACCAAGCTATGCAAAAAGGCGAAAGAAGACAAAGGTTACATGAGAATCAAAATAATGTAGGTAATGATAAAAAAGATAGTGGATATAATAAAATTCAATAAGTTATGTATAAATTAGAGCAATTGAGAGAATCAATTTCTCTAATTTTTTTATTTAAAAAAGCTTTGTAATAGCTAGTACCATGAGTATTAGACCTGATAACCATGAAAGATTCAAATTTGAACTTTGAACTAATTTTTTACCAATGCCAACACCTGCTATTATGGATATTATTCCAATAAGGAAACATAATACTATAGTTACTATATAGTTGCCACCAACTAAACTACTACCAAAACCTACAGCTAAACTATCAAAGGATAGAGCTAAAGCTAGATAGAAGGATTCTTTAGCAGTCAAATTATGAGAATGATCAAAGTCAGCTTTGGTTTCATCAGCATATACTTGAAGAACAAAGTTTATGTCAAATATTTTAAATGTTAAAGGCTTGTCTGATTCGGCCTTTTTTTGAATGTAGTTTTTTAACAACCCTTCAAATAAACTGTAAATACCTAAAATCATCAATATGGAGAAACTTAATATTATAGGCAAATTGCCAGGAAGAAATTCCAAAATAAATCCTCCAAGAAATAAAGAAATACCAAGAATAATAGAGCCAACAAAACTTATAATAATCACAGAGGAAAAAGGAATTTTTATTTTATTTGTTCCATAAGCTATACTTGCAACAAAAGCATCTATGCAAACTGATAGAACAAGAAGAAGAGATTCTATCATTTTTTTCTACCCACCTCGACAAAGTTCTAGTTAATTTATATTATGAATTTGGATATATTTAGTTACTTTAAATTAGGTGAACTCCTAAATTAGGAGTTCATCTTTTCTAGTATAAGCTTTGATGTTATTTGCATTTCGCCATTCATTCCAAGTAGTTTTAAAGTTATCATTATTTGTTTTTGTGTAATTATAAAAGTTTTTAATAAAAAGTATTCTGTCTTGAATTTCCTTAGGGGCTTCATTAAATTCAGCATTAGTACTTAAAAGATTTTTTCCACCTAAATTATATTGCCTATCTATAATATCTTCTAAAGAAACATCCTTGGAGTTTTTTATCATATCATACATAGCAAGAAAAGTGGTTGTTCTGCCCATACCATCTTTGCAATGAAAATGAAGCCACATATCCTTAGGTTTTGAATTAATGAATTTTATAAATTCATCTACAGTTTCATCTGTTGGTCTTTTATGATCAGTTACAACAAGTCTATAATAATTAAATTTATTTTTTGAGACTAAGTTATTTTCGTTATCTATTACAGTTGGAATTAAGGTGATTGCACCATTGTCCAAAGCTATTTCTTTTCCGAAGGGAATTGAAGATAAGAATTTATTTTCATTTTCAATTACCTCATTTGAATTTAACCCAGCATTTATATTCTTTTTTTCTTCAAAAAGACTTATAGCATTACCATTAATAAACCCATGAGATTCTTGTCTTAAATCAATAAATGTTATTGAGTTTTTATTGATTTCTGAGATTAATTTATTTAGAGAAAGGGCAGTGAATTGTGCACTTCCAGAGGCATTTAATACGTCTAATCCTTTTGTATTTATATTTTTATTTTTTAACAAATCTATATCAGTAGTTTTTCTAAAGTTTACTGGTAATGAATCTGTATTTTTATACTCAAGTGATATATATGACAATATATCATTTGAGGTAAAGGAATAAACAGTTACTGGTAGTTGAAAAATAGAAATTATTAATATACAAAATAAGAATTTTAAATATTTTTTCATTAGAAATTTCCTCCTAAAAAATCACATAATAATAGTATAGGAAAAAAGTAATTATATTATGTAGAGTATTATAGAAAAGACTTATGTTATAATTAAATCGCTTGATTAATTAATGGAGGGTGATTTTGTGTACAAGATAATTGCTTTAGATATGGATGGGACTTTATTAAATGATGATAAGGTAATTACAAAAAAAAATAAGGAAGCATTATTACAAGCTAAAGAAAGAGGAGTTAAAGTTGTACTTGCTTCAGGAAGGCCTACTGAGGGATTAAAACAACATTTAGAGGAACTTGGATTAAACGAAGAGGGACAATTTGTATTAAGTTATAATGGATGTTTAGTTCAAGAAGTAAAGAATAAAAAAATAATTCATGAAACTGTTTTAAGTGGTAAAGATCTTCACTATTTTTATGATTTAAGTTGTACTTTAGGAGTGAATATTCATGCGTTTTCACCAACTAGAGGACTTATAACACCTAAGATTAGTAAGTATACTGAAGTTGAAGGAAACCTTAATAAAATAGATATAAATATTTGTGATTTTGCTGAGGTAGGTGAAGATGAAGAAATAGTAAAGATAATGTTTATAGATGAAGCTGATATATTAGATAAAGCTATTTCACAAATTCCTAAGAAACTATTTGATGAATATGTAATAGTTAAAAGTACACCTTATTTCTTAGAGATAATAAAAAAAGGCTCAGGAAAAGGAGTAGGACTTAAAGCTCTTGCAGAGTATTTAGGAGTAAAAAGAGAAGAAATAATAGCTTGTGGTGATGCAGGTAACGACTTAGATATGATTGAGTATGCTGGCCTTGGAGTTGCTATGGAAAATGCAATTGAAGAGGTCAAAGAAAAGGCTCAATATATAACTGCTGGAAATAATGAAGATGGAATTGCAGAAGTTGTTAATAAATTCATATTAGAAAATTAATTATACATAACAATTAAGAGTGAAGAGTTTGAGTAGAATTCTACAAAACTCTTCACTTTTTTCTTTAATTATTCTTCTATATTTATTCTGCAATGGGAATAAATTTAAGATTTTTCACATCGAATAATCCTTTATTGGTTATTTTAAGTTCTGGTATGACTGGCAAAGATAAAAATGATAAAGTTAAAAATGGATTGAAATCAATATCTGGAGATAATATGCTTATAGCTTTATGAAGCTTTGTTAATTCTTCAAGTATAATTTCCAAAGGTCTTTCAGACATACGACCAGCAATTTCAAGTTGCATTTTTGCAAGGATTTTACCTTCATTTACTACAATGA
This sequence comes from Clostridiaceae bacterium, assembly GCA_029219285.1. GTDB lineage: Bacteria > Bacillota > Clostridia > Clostridiales > Clostridiaceae > Clostridium. Next base: position 6,739 of record JAQXTC010000182.1, on the reverse strand, counting down.
TTCCGCCGCCCATTAATTGAAGCTGCTTTGCTGCAAATAGCATATCAGAATCATTAGTTCCACATACAATTAGATTATGAGAATCATGAGCTATAGTAGTGGCTATAGATCCATTTTTAAGTTTTAAACCTTTTATAATACCAAGTCCAATGTCGCCTGTTGACTTATGTCTCTCTATTACAGCTACTTTTAATAGATCTTCATTAATTAAAGAATGAAAGAAATTAAGTTTTCCTTGTATTTTAACTTTTAATTTTTTACTTTCTAATTTGTTTGGAATTAGTTCAATGACATTAAGAAATTTTTTGTTATCTAAAGGAATATTAAAAGAAGTTTCATTAATATCTGAGAATTTAACGCTATTATTAAAGTCATGTATTTTAGAGGTATAACTGCTATTCTCAATAATTTTTCCTTTATGCATAAGTAATTTACCGTTTTTATATACACTTTCAATTTCAAAATTATTTAAATTCCTTAAAATTAAGAAATCTGCTTTATATCCAGGAGCAATAGCACCAATTTCCTTTAGGTTATAACATTCAGCAGCATTAATTGTTGCTATTTGGATAGCAGTTGGAGCTGAAACGTTATTTTTAATAGCATATCTTATAGAAGAATCTATAGAACCGTATTTGATAATATCATCAATATGTTTGTCATCAGTACAGAAACAAAGTCGTCTAGATGTCTTTTCATTAATTATAGGAAGAAGTTCTTTTAAGTTTTTGGCAACGGTACCTTCGCGTATAAGTACATACATTCCACGTCTTATTCTATTAATTGCTTCTTCAGCAAGATGACATTCATGATCAGTTTTTATATGGGCTGTGCAGTATGCATTTAAAGAGTTGATATCAAAGCCTGCACCATGTCCATCAATAATTTTATCATTATCATAAGCTGTCTTGATTTTAGCTATCATATCTTTGTCACAATTTAAAACTGCAGGAAAATCCATTACCTCTGCTAATCCTAAAACTTTTTCTTTGTAATACAAGGGTTCAAGGTCTGAAGCCTTTAATGTTGCACCTGAACATTCAAAAGAGGTTGATGGAACACAAGATGGTAGATTGAAATAAAAATCTAAAGGGAGATTCATACTTTTCTGAATCATAAGTTCAATACCATCAATCCCCATTACATTAGCTATTTCATGAGGATCACAAATTATAGTGGTTACTCCATGAAGAATAGCGGCTCTAGAATAATTAGATGGAGTTACTAAGGAAGACTCAATATGTGCATGTGCATCAATAAGACTTGGACAAATAAATTTATCATGTCCATCAATAGAGTTAGAGGAAGAATAGTTACCAAGTCCTACTATATAACCGTTTTTAATTGCAACATCTGAAGTAAATATATCTTGATTAAATACGTCGATAATATTTATATTTTTTATTACTAAATCACAGTCAATTTTTTTTGAAGCTGCTTTTATGGTATTTGTAAAATTATTATAGTCCAAAGCAAATGACCTCCTTCTTATCTAAAATAATATTACGCATTAGTATACACTATTTATATGTAAAAGAAAAGAATAAGTTACAAAAAAGATAAGAAAAGAATTATTGAGTAAAAAAACTAATATATTAACAAAAATAAATAAATATGGTTTAATGTATTTTAAGGGGGCGATAAGTATGCCAATAAGAATTTCAGAAGAATTACCAGCATACAAGGTTTTAAGAAATGAAAATATATTTGTTATGAATGATAAAAGAGCATCAACTCAAGATATAAGACCTTTGCAAATAGCAATATTAAATCTTATGCCTAAAAAAATTCAAGCTGAAAATCAGCTTTTAAGATATTTATCTAATACACCACTTCAAGTAGAGATTACTTTAATACAAACTAAGAGTTATACTTCACAAAATACACCATTAGAACACTTACATAAATTCTATAGCTATTTTGATGACATTAAAGAAAAGAAATTTGATGGACTAATTATTACTGGTGCACCAGTTGAGCAAATGGAATTTGAAGAAGTTACTTACTGGCAGGAACTTAAAGAAATAATGCAATGGAGTAAAAGTCATGTGTTCTCAACATTACATATATGTTGGGCTTCTCTTGCAGGGTTATATTATCATTATGGAATACCCAAATATAATTTAAAAGAGAAAATGTTTGGGGTTTTTTTACATACAATTAATAATGAGAATGCAGAACTCACAAGAGGATTAAGTGATAATTTTTATGCACCACATTCTAGACATTCAGAAGTAAAAAAATGTGACGTTGAAAAAATCTCTAAACTTGAAATTCTTTCAGAATCAGAAGATGCAGGAGTATTTATAGTAGCAACAAAAGATAATAGGCAAATATTTATAACTGGGCATCTAGAATATGATAGAGAAACGCTTATGGGTGAATACATGAGAGATAGGGAAAAGGGTTTAAATGTTAAAATTCCTAAAAATTATTTCCCTCAGGATGATATAACCAAAAGACCAATAATGAGATGGCGTGGCAGTGCTCATATAGTATTTACTAATTGGCTTAATTATTGCGTTTATCAAAATACACCATTTAATATTAATGATATTAAATAAATTTCATAGGGGGAGTTTTATTGTGAAGTTATTTAAAGATGTTTCTATAGTGAGAAAAACTAATGAAGATATTGAAATCAGCTGGAAAAATCAAAATATTGAACAAGTGAATGTATTTTATATAGATAAAGATGAAAAATTTATATCTAATTGCAAAGGTAATAATAAAATATCTTTTAAAGATCCAAACAGTGAAAAGAAAAATATATTTGTATTAAAAGCTAACGGATATCAAAATTATTATATTTCAGAAAGATTAGTAAATCTTAAGGGTACAAGTAATTTCAGAGATTTAGGTGGATATAAAAGTAAGGATGGAAGACATATAAAGTGGAATACATTTTTTAGATCAGATGCTCTTTGTAGTTTATTACCAGAAGATGAAATTCTAATTAGAAACTTAGGTATAAAAACTGTTCTTGATTTAAGATCAAAGCAGGAAACAAAATTTAAACCTAATGTAAAAATCAAGAATTTAAGATATATTAATATATCAGGGATGAAGAGTTTAGACAATAAGCATGATAATTTCGATATGACTTCAATTTATAAGGACATTCTTGAAAATGAAAATGCTTCAAAGTATATGATAAATAACTACAAAATGCTGCCCTTTAATAATAATGCATTCAACGAATTAGTGCAACTTATGGATAATACGTATAGCCAACCTATAGTATTTCATTGTTCAGCAGGAAAAGATAGAACAGGAATAGGTGCTGCTATTATTTTGTCTATATTAGGTATTCCAGAAGAAACAATAATATATGATTATTTATTAACCAACATATACAGAAAAGATATTAATGAAAAGTTGCTTAAGAATATTTCATTAAGGATAAATGCAGATAAAATTAATATAGTAAGGGATATGTTTATAGCCAAGAAAGAATATATTGATGCAGCTTTTAATGAAATTAGGAAAAATTATGGAACAATAGAAATTTATTTAGAAAAAGAATTTGGAATTACTAAAAAGAAACGCAAGGAATTAAAAAATAGATATTTATACTAAGATTGTAAGACTATGCTTATTTGTTGATATGATGGACATAGTCTTTTTTATAGATTTTAATATATATATATTGTATAATAAAAAAAAGTCCTTTTTTGGGGCTTTTTCCAGCGTTGAGTAAAAAAGAGAAATATAAACTAAGGGAGAGAGAAAAGTGAAGGGGAAAATATTAATTTGTGATGATGAAGTAGATATATTAGAAATTTTAGAATTATATCTAGATAAAGAAGGATATGAAATTATTAAAGTAACTGATGGTATTCAAGCTATAAATTATATAAAGGAAATTAATGATTTTAATTTAGCTATTTTAGATATAATGATGCCTGGAGCAGATGGGTATAAAGTAGTTAAAGAAATTAGAAAGAAGTATAATATACCAGTAATTATGTTATCAGCTAAAAACCAAGATGCAGATAAGATATTAGGACTTGATTTAGGTGCTGATGATTATATAACCAAGCCTTTTAATCCATTAGAATTGATTGCAAGAGTTAATGCACAAATTAGAAGAGTAAATGATTTAAGTGCACCAGTAGAGAAAGATGAGACAAGCATTACCATAGGTGATATAGTACTTGATAGTTATAATATATGCGTGAAAGTTAAAGACGAAGAAATAGATTTAACATCCATTGAGTATGGTATATTAAAATTCTTAATGGAAAATGCAGGACGTATCTTAACTAAAAATCAGATATTTGAAGCAGTTTGGAATGAAGAGTTTTTAAGTGGCGATAATACAATTATGGTGCATATGAGTAGATTGAGGGAAAAAATTGAAGATGATCCTAGAAAACCTAAATATCTAAAAACTGTAAGAGGATTAGGTTATAAGTTTGAAAAGAAGGTAGATTAACATGGCTAAGAAAAAAAATAGTCAGTTAACTACAGCATTAATTAAATATTATATAACATTTTTAATTGTTTTTTCAGTAATATTTTTGGTGGCATATGTTTCAGTTAGCATAAATGTTGCCAAGCACATAGATAATAATCAGTTGCCTATTTATGATTTAATAAATGGAGAATATAAAGATTATAAAAGTATGGATATTTCAGATCTTAAGAATTTTGGCGGTTATATTGAGGTATTAGATAATAACAAGAATGTTATATATAGAAATGGTTCAATACCATTAATTGTTAAAGATTCTTATAGTGAAAATGAATTTATTGATGCAATTAGTCAGCGTAATTCTAATTCGGAGTATTATACATTTACTAATACGATACAATCAGAAGAAGATAAAAAATATATTGTGCTTATTAATGTGCCCCAAAATAAGGTGGATATTAATATACATCTTGAATCTATGCAATTTATAGCAGGTAAACCTATACTAAAAATTTATTTAAAGGTTGTTGGTGTCACTTTTATTCTTTCTATTGCAGGTATTATAGCTTATAGTATATGGACTGCTAGAAAATTTAAGAAACCATTAAAGATAATAGATGATGCATTAGGAAAAGTAATAGAAGGGGATTATAACAAAAAACTTTCAATTACCGGTGAAAAAGAATTTGTTGCTATAGGTGACACTATTAATTTCTTAATAGATAAGTTAAAAAGTAGTCAAGAGGAAAATGTTAAACTTCAAGAAAGTAAAACTAGAATGCTTATGGATCTTTCACATGATATAAAGACGCCTATAACTACAATAAGAGGATTTTCAGCAGCACTTTCAGAAGGTCTTATTCAAGATGAAGAAAAGAAAGAAAAATATTATAGAACTATAAATTCAAAATCAGAGCGTGTTGCAGAGTTAGTGGATGATCTTTTTGAATTTGTAAAAATGGATAGCAGTCAATATGTAATGAAATTAGAAAAAACAGATATTTGTGAATTTGTAAGACAGATTATCGTTGCATATTTTGATGAGATTGAAGATAAAGGCTTTGAGATTGATATAAGAATTCCAGATGAAATTGTAGAACTTAAAATAGATGTTAAGTTATTTAAGCGTGTAATTACTAATTTGATTGAAAATTCATTAAAATATAACCCAAGAGGAACTGTTCTACGAGTAGAAATAAAGAATTTTAGGACTTATGTTATGATTTATGTAGCCGATACAGGTGTTGGAATATCAAGTGAACTTAGAGGAAAAATTTTCGATGCTTTTGTCAGAGGTGATGCTAGCCGAAGTAGTGATGGAGGTTCTGGTTTAGGGCTTGCTATTGCTAGTAAAATTGTAGAAAATCATGGTGGAGAAATATCTCTAAATTATCCAAAGGGTGATGAAAAAACTATATTTGCAATAAGAATGTATAAAGATATTTAGGAGGCTTTTAGCCTCCTAAAGTTATATCTTGTTTATTGTACCATTTTAATGCTTCTTTTAGATGTTCTGGTTTATAGTCAGGCCAAAAATCATCTATAATGTAAAAATCAGAATATACAGATTGAACTGGCAAGAAGCCACTTAATCTTCTTCGACCACCCCATCTTACGATTAAATCAATTCTTGATATAGCAGAACTCTGAATATTTGTGATGATATCTTTATTTCTTTTATTACTATCTTTAAGAAGATTTAAATCCCATTGCCATCCATAGTTAATTAAAAAGTTAACTTTAGTTTTACCAGTACCGAAGGTTCTTCTTGTTGTAAATTCAAGAAGTTCTTCTGGGAATACAGGAGAATCAGTATTGCCGAGAACTAAAATCTGAGCGTTTTCCTTTGTAATTAATTTAACTGATTTTATACAGGCATCAATGAATGCTTCTTTTTGATATGCAGGTCTTTTGGTATTATCAATTGTAAACCCATAAAAAGTGATTTCTTCTATGCCTAGAGATTCACATTGTTTAAAAAGAGATAATCCAGGGTTGATTCCCAAAGCATATCCCTTATCCTTTTCTAGACCATGTGACAAGGCATACCTTCTATTTCCATCTGGAATTATTCCTATATGTTTTGGTATTCTCATAGTTATTTCTCCCTAAAATTAATACATATAAGTATTGTTAACTAAAAGTAAAGAATTATCCATATAAAATAGTAATAATTTCATATGGACTCAATCGTGTATACATATTAAAGACATTATGGTATTTTAAATTAGTAAAGTTTTAAATTACGATAAATTAAATATGTTAAGAGGAAAAAGCAAATGGAAAAAGATATAATATTTGCATCAGGTAAAAGATATATAC
>JAQXTC010000181.1 GCA_029219285.1 Clostridiaceae bacterium | reverse complement strand
CATTGGTTCACCTTGACTACCTGTTGTAATTAATACAACTTGATTATTTGGATACTTAGATATTTGATCTATCGAAATTATTGTATCCTCTTTAGATTCTAAATATCCAAGTTCTGAAGCTACCGCTACGATATTTTCCATACTTCTTCCGGATACAGCAACCTTTCTGCCATAAATTTCAGCAGCTGTTATGATTTGTTGTATTCTATGAATATTTGAAGCGAATGTAGCTACTATTATTCTTCCTTTGGCTTTGCCAAAATACTTTTTAAAGCTTTCTCCAACAATTCTTTCAGACATTGTATAACCCGGTCTTTCGACGTTTGTTGAATCAGCCATCATTACTAATACACCCTTTTTGCCTAATTCTGCAAATCTTGCAAAATCAGTTAATTCTCCATCTATAGGTGTATAATCGATTTTAAAATCTCCTGTATGAAGTACTACTCCTAAAGGCGTATGAATCGCAATTGCTACTGAGTCAGCAATTGAGTGATTAGTTTTAATAAATTCTACAGATACCGTATTTAATTTTATGATATCTCTTGGTTTTACTCTTATGAGTTCAGTCGAACCTAGTAATCCGTGCTCTCTAAGTTTTGTTTCCACAATTCCAAGAGTCAACTTCGTACCATATATAGGCACATTTAATTGTTTCAATACATATGGTAATGCACCAATATGGTCTTCATGTCCGTGAGTTAAAAATATACCTCTTACTTTATCTGCATTCTTTAAAAGGTATGAAACATCGGGAATTACAACATCTATTCCGAACATATCTTCATCTGGGAATCTAAGGCCACAATCTATTACCACTATATCATCCTTAAATTCAATAGCTGTTATATTCTTACCGATTTCGCCCAAACCACCAAGAGGTATAATTTTAACCTTTGCTCTTTCTGTTCTCATATTTCCCCTCCTTTTTAAAATTTTATATATTAACAAAGGAAGTCTTATCTTTTCTAAGAAATCCTTTAGTCATCACTATTTTTTTTGCAATCACTACATAGACCGTAGAATTTTACTGAATGATCAAGGATTTTGAAACCATATTCGTTTTCTATTTTTTCTTCTAATTCATCTAGTAAATCTTCTTCCACCTCAATTACCGCATTACATTTTTGGCAAATTAGGTGATGATGTTTATGTCTTTCATCTGAATGTACTATTTCATATCTACTACAGCCATCATTTAACTGAAGTTTAGACACTACACCAATTTCTTCTAATATTATAATTGTTCTATATACTGTTGCAAGTCCTATATCTGGGCAATCTTTTTTTACTTCATCATAAATTTCTTCGGCTGTTAAATGCTTGCCCTCATTATCTACAATAGTATCTACAATAGCTCTTCTTTGTGGGGTTAATTTACACCCTTTTTTCTTTAAATTTTCCTTTAGAACATCATAGTCTATATCAATAACTCTCTTCATTTGACAACACCCTCTTTCAACTTTATTATTCTGTTTCTTCCATTAATAATTCATAAGTTTCAGCAACAATTTTAAATTCATCTTCATCATCTACTGTTACATAACTTTCTGAACCGTCTTCTTCTTTAATATATTTTAATACATATGCTTCATCACTTTCTACTCCTGCAGGTGTAACTACAACATATTCTTTATTTAAATCTTCTATTTTAAAGAAAGTTATTACTTTCATTTTTTCCTCTTTACCATCTTCATTTAATAGATAAATATATTCTACTTCTTTCACCATATTTTTTTCTCCTTCACGTAATCATTTTAAGTATTTATTATAGGTATTGTCAATAATAATTTTCAATTAAGTTATGTTACTTCATATTAGATATTCTATCTAAATATCCTTGAAGTATGTATGTAGCTGCTACTTTATCAACAACTTTCTTTCTTTTTCCTCTTGACATATCTGCTTCTAACATCGCTCTATGGGCGGCAACGGTTGTTAGTCTTTCATCCCAAAATTCAATTTTTAGTCCTAATTCCTCTTTTATCATATCACTAAATTCCATGATTTTTTCACCAGCAAAGCCTATACTTCCATTCATATTTTTGGGAAGACCTATAACTATGCTTTCAACCGAATAATCTTTACAGATTTTCTTTAATTCTTCTATCTCTTTAGCTTTACCTGCTCTACGAATTGTCGTAATTCCTTGTGCTGTAAAACCAAGTGGATCAGATATAGCAACTCCAATTGTTTTTTGTCCAACATCTAAACCTAATACTCTCATTATTATCTCCATTACTAAATATTCATAAAAAGTGCCCGTATAAAAACGGGCACCTCTTTATTTTATCTCTAAATAAGATTTTAACACTTCTTCAAGGATTTCGTCTCGTTCTAGTTTCCTTACCAACGCTCTTGCTCCGTTATAATTAGTGATGTAAGTAGGGTCTCCAGAAATCAGATATCCAACAAGTTGATTAATAGGATTATAACCCTTTTTTTGTAATGAATCATATACCTCTGTCAAGATAACTTTTGTCAAAACTTCTTTATTCTTAGATACATCAAACTGCATTGTTTGTTCAACATTTTCACTCATAAACCGCTGCTTAAATTGCAGCTCACCCCCTTACAAATAGGATAAAGGAATCTACTCTTTTTAAGTATCCCCTCATATTTCTATCTTTATACTATTTTAATTATAACCTATATTAAAAGTAATGTACACTATTTTAAGGTAGATTTAAGTATATCAAATACTTTTTCTTCAGCTTCTTTAATCTTCGAAGGATCTTTACCACCAGCTTGAGCCATGTCTGGTCTTCCTCCTCCGCCGCCGCCAAGCATAGAAGCAACTTCTTTTATTATGTTACCACAGTGAACTCCGCTAGCTAAAGAATCTTTTGTTGCCATAGCAACTAAGGCTACCTTCCCACCAACATTACTCATAAGTACAACAACACCTGTACCTATCTTATTTCTTAACTTATCAGCTAATTCTCTAAGAGCATTTGCATCTATACCTTCAACAGCATATGAAATTGCTTTAATACCATTTATTTCTTTAGCTGAATTTAGTATATCATCTTCGATACCACTTGTTAATTTTCCTTTTAATTCAGCTATTTCTTTATCTTTTTCTTTAAGTTCAGCTGCTTGACCTTGTATTCTGTTTAGTATGTCTTTTTCAGCACATTTTAATGCATGGCAAGCATCTTTTAATGTTTTTTGTTTTTCTTCAATATATTAACTGAATCAGGTGTAGCAGCTGGTATTAGAAGA
>JAQXTC010000180.1 GCA_029219285.1 Clostridiaceae bacterium | reverse complement strand
GTAAAACTACATTTATTAAACTTTTATGTAGATTGTATGATCCTACTGAGGGAGAGATATTACTTAATGGAATTAACATTAAAAAATATAACTACAAAGAATACTTATCATTATTTTCTGTAGTTTTTCAAGATTTTAAGTTATTCTCTTTTTCACTTTCACAAAATGTTGCCTCTTCTGTAGATTATGATGAAGAACTAGTTATTGATTCCTTAAATAAGTCTGGCTTTAGTGAAAAACTTGAAAAACTGGACAAAGGGATTGATACTCCACTTTATAAGGATTTTGATGAAGAGGGAGTTGAAATATCCGGAGGAGAAGCACAAAAAATTGCTATAGCTAGAGCCTTATATAGAAATGCACCTTTTGTAATTCTTGATGAACCAACAGCAGCTTTAGACCCAATTTCTGAATTTGAAATTTATTCTAGGTTTAAGGATTTAGTTGGTGATAAAACAGCAGTTTATATTTCTCATAGACTTTCAAGTTGTAGATTTTGCGATGATATTGCAGTATTTGAAGATGGAAGGATAATACAAAGAGGAAATCATGATGAATTATTAAAGAATAAAGATGGCAAGTACTATGAATTGTGGAATGCACAAGCACAATACTATGTCTAAAGATATTAGAAAGTTCGTAAGTTCATTGCGGACTTTCTTTTTTTATTTGATTATGTAACAAATTGGTAGTAACATTATAAATGGTATAAGGTTACATATTTGATAAATTAAGGCGGTGAAAGTTTGGATATTGTAAAAAAATATGGAGAAATAACTAAAAAAAGAGCTAAAGAAAATCCTGCAAATGCGTATAAAATGATTAAGCTAGGCTTATTTTTAGAGGATAAAATGGTGAAGCTAACTTCAAAAGATTTACCTAAAGCTTATAAGAAATTAAATATAATTGCTGTAAATTCAATACTAAATGCATTAAAACATCCAGAGAAATCGGCTTGGGTTAATATCTTTACGCCTGTGGAAATACTACATGCCTTCGATATAATTCCATTATCCTTTGAATGTTTATCTTGCTTTATGTCTGGTTTTCAAATAGAAGACTATGTTAATGAATATGCAGAAGATTTAGGTGTTGCAGAAACACTATGCTCATATCATAAAGGTTTTATAGGAACAGTAGAAGCAGGAATTCTTCCAAAGCCTAAATTTGCTTTTACAACTTCAACTTGTTGTGATGGTAATGTTAATACAGTTAGATATGTAAGTAAAAAATTTGATTTAGATTCATATATACTTGATATTCCCAATGAATATAGTAAAGAAAATGAAGAATATGTTGTAATTCAACTTAAGAAAATGATTAAGATGATTGAAGAAAAAACAAATAAGAAATTGGATTTAGAAAAACTAAAAGAAATTCTAAAAACAGAAAATGAATCTAAAAAGTTATACAGAGAATTTGTTAAAAATAGTAGAGATAAGTACTATCCAAGTTCCTTAACTCTTCATATGTATATGCTTTTTGCATCCCATGTAGGAATAGGTACTAAGGAAATTTATGACTTCTATAATCTATTAAAAGAGGATGTTAAATCCTATCCTAAGAGTGAAGGTCTTAAGGTATTTTGGGTGCATCTTTTACCTTTCTTCCAAGATACAATGAAAGATTATTTCAATTTTAATCCTAAATATCATATTCAATCTTATGATACTAATTTCGATTATGAAGAAGAATTAGACTACAATCATCCTTTAGAAGCTCTAGCTAAAAAGTTAATACTAAATATTTATAATGGCTCTTTTGATAGAAAAGTTAAGACTATAGAAAAAGCAGTTGATGATTTTGGTTCAGATGCGGTTATAAATTTCTGCCACTTTGGCTGTAAGCAATCAGCAGGTGGAGTTATGCTTATTAAAGAAGCTATGAGGAAAAAGGGTATTCCAATGCTTATTTTAGATGGGGACTGTATGGATAGACGTAATTGCCATGATGGTCAACTAAAAACTAGATTGGAAGCATTTTTAGAAATAATTAAAAATAAAGAAGGTGTGAGGTAAATGATAGGCTATACATGTAAATACATGCCTGTAGAAATATTTGAATCATTAGGATATAAAACTGAAAGAATTGAACCTAATGTAACAAGTTATGATAAAGCTGATAGTATTATGCATTCTGCTTTATGTTCGTATGTAAAAGGTGTTTTTGAGGAAATTGTTGAAAAAGATTATGAGGCAGTAATCTTAACTACCTGTTGTGATAGTACAAAAAGATTATATGATACTTTAAAAAAGCATTTTAATGACAAGTTTATTTATATATTAGATCTTCCAAGGAAGGTAAACAAAGAATCCATAGATATATACAAAAATGCAATTATGAATATGATAAACGAATTTGAAAAGTTTTCTGGTAAGAAGTTTAGTGAAGAAGCATTAAGAGAAATTTGTCCTACACAAGAAAGTGATAATATTAATTTGTCCGAGGATAAATTAAATATTGGTCTTATGGGAGCAAGATGTAATAATGCCATTTTGAATCTTGTGAATGAGAATAATTCAAATGTATTATTTAATATAAGTTGTACTGGCGATACAAGGAAATATGATTTTGAAGGTAAAGATATAATGAAAGAATATACTGTTTCATTATTAAAAAATAAGGTTCCTTGTTTAAGAATGACAGACATAAAAGATAGGGAAAAATTTATAAAAGAGCATTTAAAAGATCTTGATGGAATTATATATCATACCATTAAGTTCTGTGATATATATTCTTATGAATATGCCTATATAAAGGATAAATTAAATATTCCTATTTTAAAGGTTGAAACTGATTATACCAAACAATGTGAAGGTCAAATTAAAACAAGGGTAGAAGCATTTATTGAATCTATTAATGCCCTTGAGGGAAGGACTGAGGGAAAAGTGAATACAGATAATAAAGAACTTGATGGTAAGGAAGTTTATGTACTTGGTATAGATAGTGGATCAACTTCTACAAATGCAGTTATTTTAAATAATAAAAAAGAAATAGTTGCTTTTGCTGTTGTAAGAACTGGTGCCAAAAGTGGTGAAAGTGCTAAAAGAGCTTTAGAAGAGGTTTTAAAGAAAGCTAATCTTACTAGAGAAGATTTAAGCCTTATTGTTTCTACTGGATATGGTAGAGTAAGCATTGATTTTGCTGATAAGGATGTTACAGAAATAAGTTGTCACGGTAAAGGTGCTCACTATTTAAATCCTAATATAAGAACTATAATTGATATTGGGGGTCAAGATAGTAAAGCAATTAAACTTAATGAAAAAGGTGAAGTAATTGATTTTGTCATGAATGATAAATGTGCAGCAGGTACAGGTAGATTTTTAGAAATGATGGCCAGAACATTAGAAATAGATATTAAGGATATGGGCCCTGAAGCTTTAAAGTGGAAGGAAGATATCAAGATAAGTAGTATGTGTTCTGTATTTGCTGAATCAGAAGTTATATCGTTAATAGCTCAAAATAAAGAAAAGAGTGATATTATTCATGCCTTATGTAATTCTATTGCTAGTAAAACTAATGCGCTATTAGGTAGAATAGGAAAAGAAGAGGGCTTTATGATGTCGGGTGGAGTTGCACAAAATATTGGTGTTGTTAAAGCATTAGAAGAGAAAATAGGTACAAAACTATTTATTGCTAAAGAACCAGAAATAGTTGGTGCAATAGGAGCTGCTTTGTTTGGTCTTGAGGATTTAAAATAATTTATATTCAAAAAGTACTGGAATTTGATTATTTCAGTACTTTTTTTGTAACTTAGTAACAATAAAATGCAACATAGTGAAATCCTGTAGAAAGACCTTCTATATGGTGATAATATTTACTCATCATTAATTATGGGAGGTCAATTTCATGAAAAAGAAAGGAAATTATTTTAAGTGGGCTTTAATAACTTTTGGAGTATTGTCTCTAGATTTTCTCGTCTATTTTTTAGATTACACATTATATGGTGAAGCTGCTATTAATGGTGATACTAATTACAAATGGTATATGAATTTTACACATTTAATTATTGTAATTATCCTATGGAGTTTATTTATTTTATTTATATTGAAAAAATCACCTTTTAGTAATAATTATTTTGATTTTCATAAACCTAGAATAAAGAGTTTCATTGTTGCAATTTCTTTAAGTATTATTTGTACATTGGTTGAATACATAGTTGAACCATCTATATTACCCCAATTTTTACATGAATATATTAATTTTCAAAATAAATTTGGTTCCTATGGTTTGATGGTTTCTTTGGCTCAGAATATATACTATTTTTTAGAAGGGTTTTTAGTGGTATTTTTATTATCATTTATGCAATCAGCAGGTGAAAATAAGTTTAATAAAATTCTGCCATATGGTTCTGTTGGTCTAGTCTTTACATGGGGAATTACCCATGTTATGCATGGTGTATTAGCAGGTGTTTTTATATCATTTCTCGCATTAATATTTGGTATCCTTTATTTAAAAGCAAAGAAAAACTTTTGGACAGCATATCTATTCATCATCCTAATATTTATAATATAATTGTATATAGGAAATATTAGGAGGTTTTGATTTGATTATTAACAAGTATAAAGATGAAACACTTGAAGAAAATAGAGTTGATATTTTTTATAATAGAGAGAGTTGTGAAATACTAGAATTATTTAATTATTTAGATAAAATAGATAAAAGAAAAAATGTTATTTTAGGTGAAAATCAAAATGAGAAGCATTATATTTCCATAGAAGATGTATTTTACTTCGATAGTGTTGATAAAAAGACATTTGCTTACCTTGAAAAGGATATTTTACAAGTGAAGTATTCTCTAAAGCAATTAGAATCTTTATGTGAAGTTTTTGGCTTTGTCAGAATTAACAAATCACAAATTGTAAATATATATAAGATAAAATATTTAAAAGCAGATGCTAATATGAGAATACAAATATATTTAGTTAATAACGAAACTGTAATAATAAATAGACATTATAAAAAGTCTTTTCAAAAGATGTTAGAAGATATAAAAGATAAAAAGTTTAGGGAGGAATAATATTATGAGATTAAGTAAAAAAGAATTTTTAATAAGTATTTGTATTTCTTTTACTATTATTTCATTAGGTTATGCAATTATAGAATCAATATTAAATTCTTCTATTTCTAGGGATCACTTTAACCTCTTCTTGATATTTACTTTTACTTGTCTAGCTATTGGCGTTTTATCACAGTTTTATAGACTTAATAGACTTAATTTTTTATTAGCAATAATAATACAATATTTATTGTCAATAGTGTTGGTTTTCTTAATAATATTTAGTTTGTCTTATTTTATTGAAATTAATAGTAATGGTTATTTAGACATATTCAAAAGTTTTACTGTACCTTATGTTATTGGTGCTGTTTTTTACTATGTGTCAGTTAAAAGGTATGTTAAAAAGCAAAATCAATTACTGAAAATCATCAATAAATAATGAATTTGATGCAAGAGAGTTTATTTTTTTAAGTAAGTTCTTTTATTTCATTTATATATAAATTTATATGGCAATATCAAATACATCAAATAGCAAAAAATGAAAAAATTGATAAATAACCAAAATAAGTGTTAAGATATTATCAGAGATTACTTTCTAAAAAGGAGGCATATATGGAAGTATTAAATGTATCACACTTATACAAAAAATTCGGAACAAAAGAAATAATACATGATGTTAATTTTAATATAGAAGAAGGTGAAATCGTAGGTTTTGTTGGACCTAACGGTGCTGGTAAAACAACAACTATGAAATTAATTTGCAATTTGATTTTTCCTACAAGTGGAGAAATTAAAATTGATGGTTTTGATGTTATTAAAGAAAGAGAAAAAGCATTGAGTAGTATATCAGCATTAATTGAAAATCCAGGACTATACGGTAATCTTTCTGGTATGCAAAATTAAAAAATGATACAAAGACTTAATGGTAATACTGATGAAGAAGTAAAAGATATAATTAAACAAATTGGTCTTGAAGATAGAATACATAGAAAAGCTTCAAAATATTCACTTGGAATGAAACAACGACTAGCAATAGGTATGTGTTTATTATCAAATCCAAAGTTTTTGATTTTGGACGAGCCTACAAATGGTCTGGATCCAACAGGAATAATTGATCTTAGAAAATTTATAGAAAAGCTAGCTGCCGAAAGACATATTGCTATTTTATTATCTTCTCATATATTAAGTGAAGTTGAAAAGATATGCTCTCGAATCATTTTTATAAAAGATGGAAGAATTGTGTCGCAAAGTTCAACTGAAGTAAAAGATGAATTTTTATATAAAGTTAAAGTTTCAGAAATAGATACAGCAAATAAAATATTTATTAACAATGAGTTTATAACAGAAACATCAGTAGAAGATAATAACTCTATTTTAATTCGCATGAAAGATAATCATATAAATGACGTTATAAAAGATATAGTAGAAAAAGATATAGAAATTTTGGACATAGAAAAACAAAAAACAGATTTAGAATCGATCTACTATAACATTTTTAAGGAGTAAATTATGTTTAAATTAATATATAGTGAATTAATTAAATTAATTAGCAAAAAGAAAAATATTTTGATATTAGCAGCAATGTTAATTTTAATTGGATCATATGTTAAAAATATGCTACCTAAAGATACTGATGTAGTTGCTGATACAGTTAGTAAGTATAATGCTGCTGTAAAGGAAATCCAAACTAATTATGCTATTGAAAAATATGAATACATAAAAGAATACTGCATTTTTATTTCCTGGCACATACTTTAGTTGTTCTTCAGTATTATCAGGAGATATTATGAAAAATTTATCAAATAAATATATTACTTTTAATAATGGTGTTATAGTATTATTTGTTTTTTCAGCAATTCTTATAACAATTATAATTAGGATCTTTAAAAAGCAAGATATAAAATGTTAAATATAAAGTCACCTAGATGTTAGGTGGCTTTTTAAATTTGCTTGTATATTTTATTCAAAAAAATTAAAATATAAGGTATGATTTATTTTTGTATAAAATGAGGGAGAAAAATGAATAATAAGAAAGAAATATTTTTTAGTAAGAATATAAATATACTTATTCTTGCGATAATTTGTACTATGTTATGGGGAAGTGCTTTTCCAGCAGTAAAGATTGGATACGAACTTTTTAATATTGAAACTACAGATTTAATGAGTAAAATTCTTTTTGCTGGATATAGATTTTTTCTAGCTGGTATTATTACAATAATTATTTCAAGTATTATAAGTAAAAAGATTGTTTATCCAAAACTTAAAGAACTTAAGGCAATTAGTATTCTAGGATTAATTCAAACTACAATACAGTACATATTTTTCTATGTTGCACTAGCAAATACATCTGGTGTAAAAGGTTCTATTATTAATTCTATGGGAACTTTTATTGCAGTTATACTAGCACATTTTATTTTCAAGAATGATAAACTTAATCCTATTAAATGTATTGGATGTATTGTAGGTTTTATAGGTGTATTTATTGTGAATTATAGTTCCACTGGTTTTAGTGGGAACTTTTCATTAGCAGGTGATGGACTTATGATATTGGCAGCTGCTAGTTTTGCCATTGGGTCTATCATAAGCAAAAAGTATGCTAAATCAATTAACTCTATGACTCTTACAGGATATCAACTTTTAATTGGTGGTGCAGTGCTAATTATAATAGGTGTTTTGACTGGTTCATCTTTAAATTTTGTATCTTATGAGTCACTATTACTATTAATATATTTAGCTACCTTATCAGCAGTGGCATTTACTCTTTGGACTATACTTTTAAAATATAATTCAGTAGGTAAAATTACAATATATAATTTTTTGGTACCTGTCTTTGGTAGTTCTTTATCGGCAATATTTTTAGGTGAAAGTATCTTGGAAATAAAGTATCTAATATCTTTAGTATTAGTATGTATAGGAATTTATATAGTAAATAAGGAAAATTAGTTAAGAATCTGCTCCAGAAGTTTATCTTTTGGAGCTTTTATATTTATGACTATCTATTCAATTGGGTAAAATTCCGAGGAAATATTGACAATAGATAGATAAATATCTATATTATATTTATAGATATACATTATAAAATGAGGTGAATAATGAAACAGAAAGACCTTACAAAAGATAAAGAAATAAAAGTACTAATAAGTCTTGCATTACCTATTATGGGTAGTTCTTTACTGCAATTTACCTATAATTTAATTGATATGATTTTCGTTGGCAAACTTGGATCTGATGCAGTTGCTAGTATAGGTTCATCAAGTTTTTTTGTTAATCTAGGATATGCAATAAATGCATTAATTGTTATTGGAACAGGAATAAAAGCAGCTCATTCTATCGGGGAAAAGGATAATTTAAAATTAAAAGAGTATATCAATTCGGGCCTGGTATTAAATTTTATAATAGGTGTTGTCTATGCTTTAATTTTAATTATTGCTGGTAGACAGTTAATAGGACTACTGAATTTAAATAACATATATGTAGAAGAACAATCCTATATATACCTTATTATTAGTGCTATTACTTTGCTTTTTATATTTTATAATACATTATACATAAGACTTATGAATAGCTTTGGTAATAATGAGCTATCATTAAAGATAAGTGCAATTGGAGTTATAATAAATCTAATTTTAGATCCTTTTCTAATTTACTTTTTTAAATTTGGGGTTGCTGGTGCTGGTATTGCAACCTTGATTGCTAATGTTATTATGTATATTCTTTTTAAAGTTAAAACAATGGATACATTCAAATTTGATAAGTCTATAGGAATCTCATTAATTAGAATTAAAGATATTATAAGATTAGGTCTACCAAATTGTATTCAGAGAGTTTTATTTAACTTAATTAATATAATTTTAGCAAGGTTAATTGGTTCATTTGGTTCAGATGCAATTGCTGCACATAAGATAGGGCTTCAAATAGAATCAGTTGGATTTATGATAATTGGTGGCTTGAATGGTGCGGTATTATCATTTACAGGTCAAAATTATGGAGCTAAATTAATTAAGCGTATAAAAAGAGGGTATAAGGCAGCATTATATGTTGGTATAAGTTATTCCTTTATTATGATGGCTGTATTTATATTGTTTAATGAGAATTTAATAAAATTATTTATAGCAGACAGAAATACTATTAAGATTGCATCTGATTATTTGAATATTGTAGCTTTTTCTCAAGTGTTTAGTACTATAGAACAAGTATCTAATGGACTATTTACTGGTATTGGGAAACCGAAAATTTCATCAGGCATTAGCGTGACATTTACAGCCTTAAGGATACCTATGGCAATTGTACTAATTAATTTTTTTGGTCTAGAGGGTATTTGGATTAGTATAGCATTTTCTAGTGTATTAAAGGGCTTATCAGCTTATATAATGTATAGAGTCTTATTAAGAAAGGAACTAAAAATATGTTAAATAAACTAAAAAAAATGTTTAATGGTCAAGAACTGTTAAAAGGTAGTTATGGTATAGAGAGAGAAAGTGTAAGGATTGATACAGAAGGGAATCTATCTAAAACACCTCATCCTAAAACTTTTGGATGTCGATTGGATAATCCTTATATAACCACTGATTTTGCAGAGAATCAAATTGAAATGGTTACTCCTGCTTTATCCTCTATTGAAGAAACTTATAATTTTTTGAATACATTATATGATATAGTAGCCATGGATATTAAAGATGAACTTTTATGGCCTCAATCCATGCCGCCAGTAATTAATGATGAAAAAGAAATTCATGTAGCAAGCTTTTGTGAATGTACTGGTGGTTTGTCTATGAGAAGATATAGAGAATATCTATTTGATAAATACGGCGGTAAAAAACAGCTTATTTCTGGAATTCATTATAATTTTTCATATAATGAAGATTTAATTATAAAGCTTTTTGAAGAGGAAAAGAGTGAAATTAGTTATAAAGAATTTAAAAATAATTTATATTTGAAAGTTGCTAGAAACTTTTTAAGATATAGATGGCTTATAACTTATTTAATGGGTGCAACTCCAATTGTCCATGATTCATTTTTAGATAGTAATGATATTGAGCAAAAAGATACTATATTATCTTATAGAAATTCGAAAGATGGATATAGTAATGGTATAGAATTGTATCCATGTTATGACTCTGTATATGAGTACATAAATAGTGTTAACAAATTTATTGAAGATAAGTGTATTGATAGCTTTAAAGAGTTATATAGTCAAGTAAGACTTAAACCTAAAAATAAAGAAAAATTTAAAGAATCTTTAGAAGAGGATGGAATTTTATATCTAGAGTTTAGAAATATAGATGTAAACCCTTTTGATAAATGTGGTATTAGTCTTTCTGATATGGAATTTATGCAAGTATTTACTTTATTTTTGCTTATTAAAGATGAATCAAGCTATAGTAATTGGCAACAGGAAGCCGATTATAATCAAAATGTAATTGCTTTATCTGGTCTGAATAATATAATTTTACTTAATGATGGAGTAGAGGTAGATAAAGAAAAATGGGCTTTAGAAATTTTAGAAGAGCTTAATCATATTAATAAGACATTAAATTTAGGAAGAGAAGAGGCTTTAAATAGCGCTAAATCTAGAATTGAAGATGTTAAACTAACATATGCTTATAGGTTTAAGAAGCTTATAGAAAATAAATCTTATTTAGAAGCAAATATTAATTTATCTAGATCATATAAAGATGATTCCTATAAGAATCGTTTTAAGCTTAGAGGTTTTGAAGACCTTGAATTATCA
>JAQXTC010000179.1 GCA_029219285.1 Clostridiaceae bacterium | reverse complement strand
GTCATGGTGATTTTATTAATGATTTACGTCATGGTGATATAGGATGCATGAAAATTGAAAGTGAATTAGCAGAAAAATTATTAACAAAACTTCAATAAAAAAATAACAGTCATATAGTTATTATGCTATATAACTGTTATTTTTTTATTTTTAATTCATTCCTGCACCTAAGTCATTACCAAGGTTACATGTATATCTCCATTGAATGTTATCTCCATTTTGCACTTTGTATTCTGCGCATCCGTAATTGGGATAAGTGCCATTTACATTATACATCCAACCGCTATATCTACCACAATCTTTTTCTTTTAAATTATTTATACTAACTACATAACCAGAAGTTTGCACTACATTTACTCCTGGCAAACTAAGTAATACATCCATAACTGTTTGCCCTTCTTTTATTTCAACTTTTCCAGAAAAAATATAACCACTTTCTGGTACATAAGGTTTTTTATTTTCTTTTAAATCCTGCATATTATTTAATATTGTTTGACAATCTATAGATATAGTACAATATGATTTTTCTTGTTGTGCCTTAACTTCTTGTTTAGGCTGATCATTTTGTGGTTGAGTTTTTGTAGTATCGCTACTTTTACCATTACTAGAACTAGTCGACTTTGTAATAGAACTACTTTTAATCTCATTTTCTGTTTTATTTTTATCTACAGCTTCATTACCAGCATCATTTTTTTCAGTATTGCTTTCCTCTGATGTTTTGTCTTTATCAGAATTATCCTCTTCATTACTTTCAGTATTAGAAGTTTCTTCTGGCGTTTCTTCCACTACTTGAGCTTTACTTGAAGCATATTCATCTACTGTTTTTATATTTAATCCTTTAATTCCAAGTCCTATAATTGCTAATATAACTAAACATATAGCTATAGCTTTCCAATATCTTTTTAAACATTTCTTCATTAATAGTCTCCTACTTTAATTATTTAATTAATTTTTCTCCTACTATTATAAAAACTTAATGAACCAACACTTGAAAAGAACATTATTATTGCTATTGCCATCCAGTTATCCATATCACCAGTTTTAGCACCTTTTTCAAAAGACTTGTCTTCTGAAGTTAATTGATTAGCTAAATCTTGTACATTGGTGGCTGTAGCAGTAGTTGCTTGATTATTATCTTGCAATTTATCATCTGTTTTAACCTCTGGTTTTTTCTTATCTTCCACCTTTGGTTCAGTTTTTTGTGATTCTTCTTGTTGTGGTTTATCTTGTGGTTTTTCTTGTGGCTTTTCGTCACTTGGATTTGCCGATTCTCCCACCATATTATACAAAGTTTTATCATTATTTTTCAAACGTAAATATGAATCCATCGCATATGTTAATTCATAAGTAGATATTTCATTTGTTGAAGTTTCTGCCATTGCATTTTTAAATCCACCGCCGTCTACATAATAATCTTTTATAACGTCAATTAAACTTCTATTATTTTTTACAAACCCACTACTTGGATCTGTTGGATCAATTCCTAAATTATCAAGTGCAACTACAACTTCTGCAGCTGTACATGGGCTTTCATAAGCAGTACCCATCCATACACTTACATAATCACCATTTTCGCTTTGTTTATCTCTCATAATCTTTAAGCATGTATTAATAACTTCTTTGACATCATCTCTATCTTTATATTTATACAACGCTTGTACTGCCATAGCTGTACTATCAACATCAGCAGTATCTCCAGCAGTAATATAGCTAAAACCACCGTCTTTAGTTCTTTCTTCTAACATTTTTTTAATAATAGAATCTCTAGTATTTACCGCATCTTTTGGTTCTTTATAATCCTTGGTATCTAGTGCAATTAAAGCATATGTTAATTCATTTATACCTGTATTCTCGCCTAGGTCCTTCCAATGCCAAATTGAATCAATTAAATTTAATCCAGAAACATTAGTAGGATCTTTGCCAATTGAACTTAATGCAATAGTTACCCTTTCTACATCAGTACTGCTCATTCCCTCATCATCATTGTCATAATCCTCACTAAAAGGTACTTTTTTAGCAGCCTCTTTTTTCATTTTTTCAACTATATTAGTATAATACTTTTCATAATAGCTTTCATCTACTTTACTATAAGATCTAGCCATAGCAATTATATTCCACTCATTTCCATAGCCAGGATTACTATAAGTATTAACCAAATAGTTAACAGTAGAATCAACCATAGTTTTTTCATCTACTGCTGCCTGAACATTTACAGTAAAAAACATTGATAGTACTAATGTTAATACCATAACCTTTGATAATATTTTTTTCATTTTTTCTTCACCTCGAAGTTATTTATGATTTTATATGGTAGGTCTCCTGACTTATAGCTTCAATCCTACTCCTTAGCCTTCCCAAAAGATTTTTCAGTGACTATAAATTTAAGTTTCGTAGCTAAATACAGTAGCGAGGGCTGTTAGGGATTCTAACCCTATTCCCTTAACACCATATATATCTAGTTTAATTATTCAAAAAGCCTTTTTCAACATTTACTGTGAAATTTGTAATAAACAGACTATAACAATCCATATTTTATTTTTATTCTATTAAGTTTTTCAATCATTGGTTTAGAAATTAAAAATAAAAATATTATTGTTGATCCAGCATGAATTAAATCAAATGGCAATCCTGATGCATAAGTCGCTATAAGTCCATCAATAGTTATTTTTGAAGATGCCATAAATAATGCTGAAATATTAATAAGTCCTCCATATATGACCAATGTTGCAATTCCACCAAAAATACATAATGCTATTCTATTACTCTTTAATTTTTCATTTTTGAAAATAACTCCTGCTATAAATCCAACAATACCAAAAGCAAACATTTGCCATGGTGTCCAAGGCCCTTGACCAAAAAAGAAATTTGAAACAAATGCTGTTAAGGCTCCTGTTAAAAATCCTGCTTCACCGCCAAAACTTACTCCTGCTATTATTACTATTGCCATAACAGGTTTAAATTGAGGAATCATAAAGAAAGCCATTCTTCCAGCTACAGCAATGGCTGCTAGTACTGCAATAACAATAATTTCTCTCGCCTTTGGTTTTCTATTCTCAAATACCCAAAAGAAAGGTATCATTGTGAAAATTATCATTACAATACTTATAAAGTAGAACTTTCTATCTCCAAGTACATACATCCCAAAGAAAATTGTTGCTGGCATTAGTATTATAAATATTAATGCTTCTACTATTTTTCTCCATGAAAAATCTTTTTTTAAAGGCTCTTCCTGCATAATTTAATCACATCCTCACTTAATATTGCATTCTTAAATATTTCTCTACTCATTTTATTTGCTGATGTAGTATAAAAATTATTCTCACTAAATAACTTTCTTGGCGAGCCACTACTTACTATATTCCCGTCAAAAAACATACCGCATGTATCTGAATATTTTGCTGCAAACTCTATATCATGACTAACCATAACAATAGTCATTCCTTGTTTTTTTAACTTAGTTAATATATCCCCAAGTTTCTCTTTATAGAAACTATCTATAGCTTTAGTTGGTTCATCCAAAAGTAGTACTTTAGGATTTAATAACATGAGTTTAGCTATAGCCGCTTTTTGAATTTCACCACCACTTAAATCATAAGGGTGCATATCTAACAAATTAGATATTTCTAATAGCCTAACAATTTCATTTATTCTTTTTACTTTTTCTTCTTCACTAATGTTAAAATCAACTAACACATCCATTAAATCTTCTTTTACTGTTTTCATTACAAAAATAGTTTTCGGATTTTGAGGTAACAATGCTAAATTCTCATTGAACAATTCTTTAACTTTATATTTCTTTATATCTTTATCTTTAAATAATACCTTTCCTCTATATGCTTTATTGATTCCACATAATAGGTTTAACGTAGTTGTTTTCCCTGTTCCATTTCCTCCAACTATAGAATAAAATTCTCCTTTATGTATTTCTAAGTTTAAATCTTTAATTACATCTGCTGAATTTTTTTCATATTTAAAAAATGCTTCTTTAACTTCAATAATTTTATCAGTTAGTTTACTTTCTTTATCTTCTTCTATATCTGTAACAGCTATATTACTTTCTTTTAATAGCTCTTCAAGCCATTTTCGCCCTTCTCTTATGGTAATTGGACATTCTAAATTATTATCAACAGCTGTATAGATCTTCATTGGAGCTGGTAATGCTATAAACATATCATTCTTGTTATCTCTTAAATATTCCCCTGTTTTCCTTGGTGTATCACACACTAAGATCTTTCCTGCTTCCATAACAACTACCTTATCAGCCATAGGAAATACCGTATCTAATCTATGTTCTGTTAAAATAACTGTCACACCTAAATCTCTATTTATCTTTTCTACAGTTTCTAAAAATTCATCTGCTGCTATTGGATCAAGTTGAGATGTGGGTTCATCTAAAATAAGAACTTTAGGATTCATAGCCATTATTGAAGCCAAATTAAGTATTTGTTTTTGTCCCCCTGATAATTGTGATACATCTTGATAAAATTGTTTTTCTATACCAAAATAGCTTGCCATTTCAGCTACTCTAGTCCTAATCTTTTCGCTTTCTATTCCTAAATTCTCAAGTCCAAAAGCAAGTTCATGCCAAACCTTATCTGTTACTATCTGGTTTTCTGGATTTTGATAAACAAAACCAAGTTCTGAAGCTTCTGTTCTTAAATCTAAATTTTTAACATCTTTTGATAAATAATAAACTCCTCCTGAAGATTCTCCATGAGGAGTTAATGTTGGTTTTAGATGTTTTAAAAAAGTACTCTTTCCGCAACCTGATTTACCACATATAACAATGAACTCACCACTATTTATTGATAAATTTATATTATTTAAAGCCTTTTTTTCCTGAAGAGGATACTTAAAGCTTAAATTTTCTATTTTAATAATTTCCATCTTATTTCCTCCATTACATCAACAATAACAGGTAAAATACATAGTAAACCATACGCAGTATATATAATTACACTTCTATATGTAATAGTACTCATAACTATTTTAGGATAATAATAAATTGTATTTTCCCCTAATATAGCCCCTATCATAACTATCGAAATTAAAGCCATCATAACTATCAAAAGAATTTTATCTCTTTTTCTAAATTTATATGGGGAGAAATTAGTTCTCCCCTTAAGACCATAACCCCTGGCTTTCATAGAATCAGCTGTTTCTATAGAATTCTCAAGAGCCCATGTTGTAAGTATTGATACTATATGAACCCCATGACTAACTCTATCAAATAAATTACCATCACTTGCATCCTTACCTATAGACTTTTGCCCCTGTGAAATAACATTAATCTGTTTCTTAAATCTTGGCACAAATCTTAATACCATAGAAATTATAAGAGATATTGAAGGCATTACCTTCCCAAATAAATACATAAACTTATCTGATGTCATTATCAAATTATAGGAACTAAAAAATACAAGAACTGATATAAACATAATTCCTGATGCAATACCAAAAACAATTGCTTCTAAGGTTATAGGGTTATTATTTACATATATTAAAGCTGTTACACCTTCATGACTTAAAAGTGGATTAATTATTGCAATAAATAAAAGAACTAATAACATATATAAAATATTAAATTTAACTGCACTTATCCCTTTTAAATAAAAAGAATAAACCATGGAACCAATAAGTGAAATTATTAAGAACACTGGATGCATAAAAAACATACTAAATATTATAACACTAAGAAAATATATGAAATTAATTAAAGGATGATAACTAGAAAAGCTATCTTCATTTCTTTTATTCATTACACTACCTCTTATTTCAAATTTTATTTAAGCTTTTTATATTACTCTCTTCTTTTTTATATTAGTAGCAATAAAAAGCATTGTGATCATTGCAAAAATAATAATAACATAATTATTATCTCCAGTTTTTATCGTATCTGTTTCACTTTTTTCTTTATTTTCTACTTGTTCTTCATTAATTTCATTTTCTACTGACTGTACTTTATTATCTTCAGGTGTAGATGGTATTTCTTCTCCCTTATCTGGTATTATTGGAGCAGATGGTTTTTCTTCTTTATTTACTACTACATCATTCATGTTATATAGTGAAAACTTCCCATCTAAATATCTTTGTTGTGCTACTGTTGCATAGTGTAATTGTTGCGTAGAGAAAGAATCTACATTAGTTGCTGTACTACTTGACTTATATCCTCCACCTTCAACATAATACGACTTAGCAGCATCAACTAGCGTTCTACCGTTTTTTACAAACCCGTTTGAAGCATCAGTTGGATCTAAATTTAAAGATGTTAATGCCACTAAAACCTGTGCTATTGAACAGGGACTTTCACCCCATTGATTTGAATAACCAGCATCTTCACTTTGCTT
Source organism: Clostridiaceae bacterium (assembly GCA_029219285.1). Taxonomy (GTDB): domain Bacteria; phylum Bacillota; class Clostridia; order Clostridiales; family Clostridiaceae; genus Clostridium. Next base: position 16,471 of record JAQXTC010000179.1, on the reverse strand, counting down.
TGATTTTAATATATCTAAGCATCTATTAATAACCTCTTTTACATTTTCTCTATCCTTATAAGGTGCTAATGCTTGAACGGCCATAGCTGTTGTATCAACATCTACATCTGGCCCCCAGCTAAATCCACCATCTTTAAGTTCTGAATCTAATAAACCTTTTAAAAAGCTTTCTCTTGTATTTTTAGAATTTGCTGGTGCTTCATACCCTTTAGTATCGATTGAAATAAGTCCATAAATATATGCATTAGTACCTTGATTTCCAATATCCTCTCTATTGTAAACAATATCGACTAGATTATACCCTGCTACATTAGTTGGATCTTTACCAATAGCAGTTAATGCTATTATTAATCTTTGAGCTGTAGTAATATAATAAAATGGTTCATCCTTTTTCATTTCTTCCTTTACAGCTTCTTCAACACTTTTGTAATATTCATCATACACATTTTGTTCTACTTTATAACCAGAACGTGCAATTCCTAATATGTACCATTCTTGTCCAAATTCAAGTTTATTATTATCTAATAAATATGAATTTGTTGTACTTATATTAAAATTCAAGTCATTATTTTTTGTAGCTGCTTGTACTACATTAGTTGGTGATACAGTAACTATCATAATTAGTACTGTCATTACTTTTGCAAGTAACTTTTTCATTTGCTTCTCTCCTTTTTTAGGACAAAAAAATAAATATAACCTATCTATTTCCCGTCGAAATATTTTTAGATTTGATACATGGCAGGTCTCCTGACTTAAAGCTTCATACCTACTCTCTTACCTTCCCAAAGACTAACTTTCTTCAGTGGCACCTTTAAGATTTCGTATCTTAATACAGTAGCGAGGGCTGTTAAGGATTCTAACCTTATTCCCTATTATGACCATATATCTAATACTAAGTATAAAGATAATATACTCAATGTCAAACCAAAATAATGAATTATAATTCACTCATCATAACTGTTTTTATCTTTTCAAAGCCTTGTTTTTCATATAAGAGTTTAGCTGATTTATTTTTATCTAATACATTTAATGACATGTATCTTGTCCCTAATTCTTGTATTCTATAAAGCAAATAATGCCACCATTATTACTAATGGTGGCATTATTTTAAAAGTATTTATACTAAGCTTCCTTTAAGAATGCTAAATATCCCTTAGTTGCTTCATAAATATCTACTTTACTAGCAATTTCCCAAGGTGCATGCATATTATGAAGTGCTATTCCTGAATCTATAACTTCCATATTATAAGCTGCTAATATATAAGCTATAGTTCCACCGCCGCCTTGATCAACCTTTCCAAGTTCAGCAGTTTGGAATGAAACATCGTGTTTAGCCATTATATTTCTAAGCTCTGCCATATATTCAGCATTGGCATCATTACAGCCTGATTTTCCACGAGCACCAGTATATTTATTAAATACTAATCCTTTACCAAAGTAAGCTGAATTTTTCTTTTCCATAACTGAAGGATAATTTGGATCAAACGCAGCACTTACATCTGATGAAAGCATCTTAGAATTTGTTAAACACCTTCTAAGCTTAAGTTCTGAATATCCCTGTACTCTATCAATAAGTTCAGCTACTATATTTTCAAAGAATCTTGAATGCATTCCTGTAGCACCAACACTACCTATTTCTTCCTTATCAACCAAAAGACAACAACAAGTTTTATCAGTCTTTTCAAGTTCAAGCATTGCCATTAATGAAGTATATGCACATATTCTATCGTCATGTCCATAACCCATTATCATACTTCTATCTAATCCATAATCTCTTGCCTTACCTGCTGGAACTATCTCTATTTCAGCTGATAAGAAATCTTCTTCTTCAAAATCATACTTATCTTTTAATATTTTAAGGATATTTGCTTTTACACTATTCTTTTCTTCACCCTTTAAAGGCATGCTTCCAACTGTAACATTAAGATCTTCACCTTCAATTACTCTATTGGCCTTCTTATCTAATTGTGTTTGTGATAAATGTACTAAAAGATCTGAAATTCCCAAAACTGGATCACTTTCTTCTTCACCAACTACAACATCAATTTTAGTTCCATCTTTCTTTACAACTACACCATGCATAGCTAAAGGAAGTGTAACCCATTGATATTTCTTAATTCCACCATAATAATGTGTGTCAAGCATTGCAAATTCTGTATCTTCATATAGAGGATTTTGTTTTATATCCAGTCTTGGTGAATCTATATGTGCTCCCAGAATCTTTAATCCTTCTTCTAAATCTTTTTCTCCAATTAAAAATAGAGCTATAGTTTTATCCATATTTACTGAATAAACCTTATCTCCAGCTTTTAAACTTTCTCCATTCTTAATTATTTCATTTAAATTTCTATATCCATGTGCTTCTGCTATTTTAGCTGATTCTCTAGCACATTCTCTTTCTGTTTTGCAATCTGATATAAACTTTTTATATCCTTCACAAAAATCAAATATTTTTTTTATCCCTTGTTCATCGTACTTTTCCCAAGCATTCTTTACCTTATTGTCCATACTCTTTCCTCCTAATGTTATAGTAAATCTATTATTAAAAATATTTAATAATCATAATCATATAAATAAAAGCAAAAATATTTTTTACTTTTTATTTCCCCATTTCTTGTTCCATTCTGCTTTCAATAATATCTACTGGTGTTTCTTCTGTCATTAATGAATGTCTGTAATTTACTGCTGCGGCTTCTATAATTACAGCTATATTACGTCCAGGTCTTACTGGTATTGTAAGTTTCTTAACTGGTACTCCTAGAATATCTTGATATTCTGAATTTATACCTAATCTATCATAATCATTATCATCTTTCCAATGCTCAAAATGCATTGCAAGTGTTATTTGTTTTTCTTCAAGAATAGATCCAACTCCATAAAGAGCTGGTACATCAATAATTCCAATGCCTCTAACTTCAAGCATTCCCTTAGTAACTGCTGGTGATGAACCTATAAGCTCGCCATCAATTTCCCTAATATCTACTGCATCATCAGTTACTAATCTATGTCCTCTTTTTATAAGTTCTAATGCTGTTTCACTCTTACCTATTCCACTTTCACCAGTAATCAATATTCCAGTACCATATACATCTACTAGAACTCCATGAACTCTTGTTTCTGGGGCAAGCTTGTCTGACAAATAAATTGTTAACTTACTCATAAGTTTTGTTGTTACAAGATTACTTCTTAATACCCAAGTTTTTTTCTTTTCAGCAGCTTTTATGAATTCTGCATGTGGCTCAAGTCCTCTTGAGATGATTATACAATTCATGTCGAAACTTAGATATTTTTTTACTCTCTTAGTTCTAAGTTCAACTTGCATATCATCCATAAAACTCCATTCAGCTTTACCAATAACTTGCAACCTTTCTGGTGCAAAATAATTATAATATCCTGATAATTGAAGCCCTGGTCTATTTATATCATTTACTGTGATTTGTTGATTAGGATTTCCTTTTACTAAAACCTCCAAACCAAAGTCTTTAATTAACTTTTCCACCATTACAGACATTTCTCAGTCACCCCTTATTTTTTCTTTTTAGGCTCTATACCTTCTAATTGAGATCTAAAATTACGTTTTACATTATCTATATATCTTCTTCGTAATTTTTGTTGTAATTCCTTTTCCTCACTTGTTAATCCTTCTTCTTGGCTTTTTTTATATAATAAATTGATTTTTTCGATTACTTCTTCTATTTTCATTGCATCTACATTCATAAGTACTACTCCTTTTTACTTTATAAGCTTATTTTACCTATAATCTTACTTATTATCAACCTTTGACCTATCATATTGTTGTTATTTTATTTTCTCAATTAACCTCCATCACTATACACTAATTTTTTTGATACTATTTTGCTGTATAATCTTATTAAATTACACTTTAAGTAAATATATGTAATATTTTGTATATTTTTGAGCCACGATTTTAATTTACATATTTCTCCAATATGTTATAATTATCCCACAGGTGTTCTTAATTTATTTGAAAAGAGGCGATTAGATATGTATAGAAAAAAACTTACAAAACAAATAAAGCGAAGAAAAAATATAATAAACTTTTTATTATTATTTCTTTCTCCAACTAATTCGCTAATGATAAAATTGTCAAAAGATTTAGACAAGCTGGTATTAATCTATCAAAAAAACTTATACCGAAGATATACTAGAAAACATGATGAACATCAATATATAAGGCTAACAGCCTAATATAAAAAACTTAATTAATTTGCTTTTAATGGGGAGTATAAAGAACTATGTCCTTCATGCTTAATAGGCAACCTCATGCCTCTATTATTTATATTCCCCATTATAGGATATTTTACAAGACAATATTTTATGAAATAAAAAACCTCAATACTTTCGTATTGAGGTTTAAAATCTTTTTAATCCCAACATGCCGTTTACTTACATATTCATACCCGCTTCTCGCAGGTGGGTTAAGTTCATATTGATTCAGCCATCTCCTGACATGGAAAAACCATGGGAGCTCGACATCCACAATAATGTTACAAATCCCGAAAATCATATGTAGGTTGAACATAATAAGCTACGCGAACACATCAGGAATCCTTATGTATTTATTATATCACACAAAGCCTATATTTCAATAACTAAATAATTCTAATTATGTTCACTTAAAACATCTTCTAAATCACCATCAAAAGATTCTGCTGCTAAAACTGCTATAAATTTCACATAATCATTATTAGTAGCTTCACCTTCTACTATCTTAAACATACTGGATAATTCAAATTCTTCATTTGCGTCTTCAAGTATATCTGATACATTGTCTTTTGCAACGTCTAAAAGATATGATAAATAATAGTCTCTATACCATTCTTCGCTCTCTTCTTCAACATCACTTTCTTCATTTGCATAACTTCTTGCTGCTGATATTTCTTCTTTATCAAAATCATAGTAATATTTAACTACAACATATTCATCTTCTGAAAATACATTTTCTACTTCTGTAAGTCCATTGCTTTCTAAAAAATCAATTATTTCTGTAATATCCATAATATCACGTCTCCTAATATATTAATTTTTTATATTCCTTTTTTACTGCTTGGAATTCATCATCATCCTCAACAAGATTCAATTCTTCTTTTCCTTCAAACTTATCTACTCTAAAAACAAATACATCATCACTATCATTTTGTCCAACAGGTGCTAATAGTAAATATTCTTTCTCTTCTACATATATTCTAGCTATTGCTTCAAAATCAACTTTATTTCCATCTTCATCTCTAAAAGACATTATTTCCTTATCTTCCATGTAATCAACTTCCTTTTTACTTAGTAAAAGACACTTAATATTTTAAGTGTCTTAATTAAAGTATATTTTACATTAACTTAATAAATTTCTCAACCATTTCATCTGCTCTTTTATAATCTTCACTAGATGGCACAAAAGCAAATTTCAATCCGTCTTCTACTGTCTTAAGTTTTAATGATTTTAATCTTGCAGTCAACATTGGTACTCCTTCACCAGACCACCCATATGATCCAAAAGCTGCTGCTGCTTTTCCCTTATTAGTAACTGCACTTACAAGTGATAATAAATCCCATGCTGGCTTAACTGCATCACCATTTATAGTTGGTGAACCAATCATAAATCCTTTTGATTTTTCTATTAATGATACTGCCTCTTCCATAGACATAGATGTTATTTCATGCACCCCTGCCTTAAAACCATTCTTTTGTAATTGTTCACCAATATATCTAGCCATATCACCAGTATTACCATAAGCAGTAATATAGAATACCTCAACTTTTTTAGGGTCAATTGGTTCTTGTATTGACCATTCTTTATATAGTTTTAATGCCTTTTCTACATTTTCTCCTGAATGAACTGGTCCATGACTCGTAGCTATCATGTCTATTTCTAAATTTTTAATCTTTCCTAGACCTTTTAATACAAAAGGCTTAAACGGTCCCATGATACAGTCATAATAATACTTCATTTCTGGTAAATAATCATCATCACCAGCTTCTGTTATTGAGCCATTTGTGCAATAATGACAACCAGTAAAATCACAAGTAAATAGGAAATTTTTATTTTTAACATAGGTAAACATTGTATCTGGCCAGTGTAAATTTGGTGCTTGTATAAATTGAAGAACATTATTTCCTAAACTTAAATCTTCTTTAGCTTCTAAGCTTTTAAATGGTGCATTAATTATATTTTGTAGATAATTTAAAGCTATTTTTGTACCTACTATTGTAGCTTCTGGATATTCATCAAGTAACATTTTTATAGAACCACTATGGTCTAATTCAGTATGTTGAACTATTATATAATCTACTTTTTTATCACCAATAACTTCTTTTAAATTGTTCTTAAACTCATTATAAAAACCATTTTTGCATATATCTATAACAGCGACTTTTTCATCATTTATAACATATGAATTATAAGTTGTTCCTCTCTTTGTCTCCATTATAATATCAAAAATTCTAAGTTTAGGATCTTTAACTCCTATCCAATATATATCATCTTTTAATTTTTCAGCTGGCATGATGTTACCTCCTAATAATAATTATCTGTTAGTAATTACTATTATACCTATTTTGTTTTATTTTTCAAGTACATTTATAAATTTCATTTAATCTCTTTTATTAATGAAGTCATATTTTCTTTCTTTATTATATATTCCAAATGAAGAGCTCTTGTTAGTGATACATACATTAACCTTTCATCTAAAAGATTTTCACCATAATTTTCTTCAGAAGGATTAAATATAATTGTACAGTCAAATTCTAATCCTTTGGTAATGTAAGATGGAATTATTATTAACTCCTCTTCTACAGATTTTTCTTTTCCCTTAATAAGACCAAACTTGTATTTACTTTTTTTCTTCAATAGCTTTGATAAAAGCAATGCCTCTTCACTATCTTTAGTTATAATTGCTACTGTATTTTTGCCTTGTAACTTTATGTTATCAATTATTCCATCAATTATTGATACATATTCCTCTTCTTCAGTTACTTCTATAACCTTTGGTTTATCTCCATGTCTTAAAACAGGTAGTGCATTTTTAAGGCCTAAATTTTGAGCCATTAAAGCACCTTCAGCAAAATCTATAATTTCAACAGTTGATCTATAACTTTGAGTCAATTGTACATATGTTGCCTCACCATTAAATAAACCTTCAGTTATATCTTCCCATCTCTTAATTCCTTTATAATAATAAATACCTTGAGCTAAATCTCCAACTAATGTTATCGAATTACCTTTCGCTAAGCAATTAACTAAATAAACTTGAAAAGGACTATAATCTTGAGCTTCATCTACTACTATATGTTGGAACTTTTCTTTCTCTTCTATTCCTTCAAGACGTACTCTTATATATAATAGTGCTGATAAATCATCTTCATCTATTATATTTGCATTATAATGCTTGTTATATTCATTTTTCATATATTCCGCTAGTTTTTTGGAAATTTTATTATCTGTTGCTATATTAAACAATTCTTCATCATTAAAAAAGTTATAATATATATCCTTTGAGCTTATTCCTCTCCAATTTTTGAAATATAAATTAAATTCTTTTTTAGAATTATTTTTAATATTATCTTTTATTTTGTCTCTATCATTATAGATTGCAATGAGTTTTTCTCTTCTTTCTTGAGAATCTTCCATACTCATTCTTATTTCTTTTATTTTAGAATCCCATTTTCTATCTATCTTTAATAATAGAATTGTAATTCGCTCTTTTAGTTTTAGATTTAGATATCTTTTTATTTCATCTTTTCTTTTATTAATTGGGTATGCTTTTAGGTCTTTAAGATATAATCTAGTTATTTCTTTTTTATCAAATAAAACTTCATCACCAATTACAATATCATGAATATCTAGAGCTCTACTCTCAACTAAATTAATATATCTATCTATCATTTCTTTAAATTGTAAGGTACCTTTAAGCTTACTAGATTCAACGATTAATTTTCTCTTTTCACTATCTTTTTCTTCCATAATACTTTTTAATTTTTCGTCTTTATTGAATATCTTATTTCTAACTTTAAGCTTAGACAAAACTAAATCCTCAAATGTATTTTGTTTAACATTAGTGGCTCCTAAGCTTGGTAAGATATCAGAAATATAATCCAAAAACAATTTATTTGGCGCAAGAACTAGTATATCTTCTCCCTTCATTGTTTCTCTATATCTATAAATTAAATATGCAAGTCTATGAAGAGCTATTGTAGTTTTCCCTGAACCTGCTGAACCTTGTACTATTATTGGAAAATTCTTAGGCCATCTTATTATTTCATTTTGTTCTTTTTGAATTGTGGCAACTACTTCTTTAAGCTTTTTACCTCTACTCTCTTCAAGATTTACTTTTAAGAATTCATCAACAAGTTCCTGACCTTCCTCTCCATTTATCATCAGTTCATTGATACCTTCGTCAAATATTTGATCTATTTCTCCATCTCTAAATAAAAATTTTCTTTTAAGTGACAACTCCCCTTCTATAATTCCACTTGGAGCTTTATAAAATGCTTCTCCACCAGTTCCACTATAATAAAGATCTGCAACTGGTGCTCTCCAGTCAACTACAACTTCTTCACCTTTTTCTATATTACTTATACCTTTTTTACCTATGTATATACTTTCCCCAAGCCCTCTATATTCTCTAAAATCAACTCTGCCAAAGTAAGGTTCTTTAAGAGCCTCTTCGTAAGTATCTATTTCTTTTGTTAATACATCATATATCTTTTGTGTAGTTTCTTTTTCTTCGTTATAACTACCTTTTGCTTCTTTACTAAGAGCCTTATATTTTTTTTCAACACCTTCTATATTAGCCTTTTTCTCTTGTATTTCCTCTTTTATAAGCTGTCTCTTATGTAAAAGTACTTCATTTTCTTCTTTCATTCTAATATCCATAATCTACCTCATTATTTTTTTCTTTATCACTCTTTTTCATATCTTTTCTATTATAAACTTTTTTCATTTTAAATAAAACAACATCTATAGAATTAAGAATTTAGAATTAATAATTAAGAATGAATGAAGAAATTCCTCCAGAATTTTCACAAAAAAAGAGAAAGTACACTCAGCACTTTCTCTAAAAAAATTAATTAACAAAATTTCAAAAAACTCTGCAAGAGTTTTCTCCTTAACTATTAATTCTTAATTATTAATTATTAACTATTTTTAAGCTCTAACTTCTCCAAAAGTACTGTAGATATCAGTCCTTCTTGCTTTAGCTAGTGCTTTTAGAATTACATAAGATATAATGCAATCTGCTATATGATGTAATATTGCACATAAACCAACAACTACTAAAATTTGATATACATCAAACCCCACAAAAGGTATAACTACTAAAGCTTCTGCTATACCATGTAACGGTGCTGTAATTATTGATGCTTTAATATAGCTATGAGTTTTAGCAAGAACTTTAGCACCAACATAAAAAACTAAAATATGTGTTGCTGCTCTAGCTACTATAGGTGCCGGTAATCCCGTAAAAACAAAACCTAATGTAGATCCAAGACCAACTACAGCTGCCACATAAGGTGAAATAAAAATTGCCATAAATAAAGGTACATGTGATGCTAATGTAGCACTAAAAGGTCCAAAAACTACTCTTAAAAATCCAAATTGAACTGGAATTATAATTGCTAATGCAGTTAATAAAGCAGCATAAACCATTTGTTTTATCTTATTATTCATATATAAATCCCCCATCTCTTTACTGGTGTGTATACACAAGTATATCATAGAAGTTTATATATGTGAAATTTAATTATTAAAAACTAATTTTGCAATTTCCACAGATTCTCTAGCATCCTTTGCATAATAATCTGCACATATTTCTTTTGCATACTCTGGAGTTAATACAGCTCCCCCTACAAATATTTTTCCATTGTAATTATTTTTCCTTAATGCCTCAATAGTTTTCTTCATACTCTTTAATGTAGTAGTCATTAGTGCACTAAGACCTACAAGCTTTATATCATTTTTCAATGCTTCTTCTACCACTTTATTAATTGGAACATCTTTTCCTAAATCAATGACTTCATACCCATAATTCTCCAAAATAACTTTCACTATATTTTTTCCAATATCATGAATATCTCCTTGAACAGTAGCTAAAATTATCTTTCCTTTTGATATGCTATTGGTATTATTTAGAATAAGATTTCTTTTAATAACTTCAAATGCTTCTTTTACTGTTTCAGCGGATTGTATTAATTGAGGTAAAAATATTTCTTCCTTTTCAAACTTTTCTCCTACTTCATCGAGAGCTGGTATAAGAAGCTCATTAACAATCTCTAATTCCTTTTTGGTTGCTAAAAGTTTCTCTGTTTCTTTAGAGGCTTCTTCTTTCAGACCTTTAATAACTATGTATTTTAAGTCCTTTTCTTTAGTTATATCATCTTTCTTATCTTTATTTACTGTGATGCTACCTCTTTCAACTTTACTATTACCATAGATATTTATAAAATTTGAAGCACCTTTATCAACATTAGATAAAACTTTGTATGAATTTACTACATCCATCATTCCCTGTTTATTCGGATTCATAATAGGAAGATCAAGCCCATTTGCCAAAGCTAGAGATAAAAATGTTTCATTTATAAGTTCTCTGCAAGGTAAGCCAAAGGAAATATTAGAAACCCCAAGAAGTGTTTTTACTTTAAGTTCTTCATGAACTTTTCTAACTGCATTTAGTGTTTCTATTGCCTTATCTTGTTCAGCAGAAACAGTTAATGTTAGGCAATCAATAAATACATCTTTTCTATCTATACCATATTCCTTTGCTTTATTTACTATCTTTTCTGCTAATTTAAATCTTTTATCTGCACTTCTAGGTATTCCCTTTTTATCAAGAGTTAATCCGATTACGCAAGCACCATATTTCTTTATTAATGGAAGTATCGTATCTAAAACTTCATCCTCTGCATTAACTGAATTGACACAAGCTTTACCATTATAAATTCTAAGCGCTTCTTCTAAAACTTTAGGATCTGATGAGTCTATTTGAAGTGGTATATCCATTACACTTTGAATACTTTTTATAACCTTTACCATCATCTCTTTTTCATCAATTTCTGGTAATCCCACATTTACATCAAGCATATCTGCTCCTGCTTCTACCTGATCAATTGCTTGTTTTAAAATATAATCTAAATTATTATCTATCAATGCTTGTTTGAATAACTTTTTACCTGTTGGATTTATTCTTTCACCTACAACTTTAACACTATCAATTTTCAAAAAATTAGATGGCGTACATACACAAGAATAGTTTATTTTTTCTCTTTTAACTCTTTTATTATTATCTGCTATATTTCTTAACCTTTTAATAAACTCAGGATTAGTACCACAACATCCCCCTATTATGCTTACGCCTTCATCAACAAACTTTTTTACATAGTATTCAAAGTCATCAGCTGAAATATCATAAATAGCTTCTCCCATTGATATCTTAGGAAGACCTGCATTAGGTTGAGCTATAACTGGAAGATTAGTTGCTCTTAATATCCTTTTTACAATAGGAATAAGTTCTTTAGGTCCAAGAGAACAATTTACACCTAAAGCATCTACACCTAACCCTTCTAATACTGTTGCCATACTCTCAGCTGTTGTTCCTGCAAATGTTCTACCATTAGCTTCAAATGACATGGTACAAAATACAGGTAAATTAGTATTTTCCTTCGCTGCAAGTACTGCTGCCTTAGCTTCATAAAGATCCATCATAGTTTCAATTAAGATTAAATCTGCACCTGATTTTTCTCCTTGAACTACTTGCCTTTTTACAATTTCGTAAACTTTATTAAAGCTCAAAGTCCCCATAGGTTCAATAAGCTCTCCTATAGGACCAACATCTAATGCTACATATACTTTTCTATCCCCAATTGCTGCCTTAGCATTTTTTACAGCTGCATCAATAATTTCTTCAACTGAGTATCCAGTTTCCTTAAGCTTTAGTTCATTTGCTCCAAACGTATTTGTAGTAATAACCATTGCTCCATTGTCTATGTATTCTTTGTGAATCTTTGTAACTATCTCTTTTTCTTCAATATTAAATCTTTCTGGATTTTCCCCAAGCTTTAATCCATTCTTTTGTAACATAGTGCCCATAGCTCCATCAAATACAAGAATGTTATCTTTAATAAATTCTTTAATTTCCACAAGAATGCCCCTCTCTTCTAAAATTACATTTATCATAGTTCTTACAACGTTGGCACTGAATTCCCCTTTTTTCTTTTGTTTTCGGTATTATTCCTATAATTGCTGTGACAGATTTCCTAGGAAATAATAAAAAATTTTCTGATGTAGTAAGACCTATTAATTTACTAGCATTAAGAACATCAATAAAAGTTCCTTGAATATCCAATGGTAAATCACCATAACCTGGACTAAATCTAAAGGTTATAGCCTTATCTTCATCATAAACACTTTTCCTAATCTCTTCTTCAACTATATCACATACCTCTTCTACAGCAGTTGTTGCACAAGAATCTAAAATAATTGCTTTTGTTAAATTAAACTTTTCATAATAAGATATTTTTTGTTCTATAATTCTACCTACCGTTGCAGCCATAATTACAACTTCTTCAGCAAAAAGCAAATGATTTTTAATATCTTTTCCTTTTAATAATAAATTAGTATTTTCCAACAATACTCCTTCATCATTTTTTATTAACTTATATTTTCCACATACAAATTTAGGTTCAATTAATTTTTTGCTTTCTTCTATTGTGTCTTCTAAAAGTTTATTAAAATCATCATCAATCTTTTGCTTCTTATAACCTAAATACCTAAGGACTTCATCCTTAGGTATTCTAATTTTATCAATACTGATTACCATAAAGTTTTAACCATAGATGTTTAAAGAAAAGCCATTTTTCAAAACCTTTTTTGCATATTCTTTTGCTCCAAATAATGACAAATCTTTATAATTACCACATTGAATTTCATTTGCTGCTGGCACTTCTGTTGCTTCTAATACTTTATTTAACCCATATTCAACTGCTTCTTTTATTTCTGATGGTTCTTTATCTCCCCATATACTTAAATAGAATCCAGTTCTACATCCCATTGGGGATAAATCTATTACTCCATCTAATTTTGTTCTAAGTTCATGAGCTAAAATATGTTCAATAGCATGCATTGCAGCTGTACCGAATGCCTCTTTATTAGGTTGAAGAAATCTGATATCAAATTTACTAACTTTATCTCCTTTTGGTCCATTTAAAATGCAACATTTTCTTATGTATGGTGCTTTAACCTTTCTGTGATCTAATTCAAAACTTTCTACTTTTTCCATAATGCACATTCACAAATTTTATTAAAAATTTGCTCCTCCCCTCTTTACTTGAAACATAGTAATTTAATAATTAAATTCCATAGGTACATATTTAATACCATTTGAATATTGCTCTTTATCTATAGATTTAAATCCTAACTTTAAATAAAACTCTTTAGCATATAATGATGATTTCAGCTTAATTTTCCCTTTACCTTTTTGAGAAACCTCTTCTAAAATACTATTAAATAGTGCCTTGGCTATTCCCTTTTTATGAAACATTTTATCTACAAATAATAATGATATATGATTTCTTGCACTTATTGCTATAACTCCAACTATCTTATCATCAACAAAAGCACACTTCATTATTTGATCTCCAGTTTTAAATTTTTCCTTAAAGTCTTCGCTTTCTATAATATACTGTTGAAAATTTCTAATTCCATCCTCACTATAGTCAGGTGCATCAAATTCCATAAAAACTCTTGATACCAAATCTAGTGCTTCATCAATTCTATCAGAGCCTATTTTTCTTATTTCGTATTCCATAATATCCTCCTATGATAATGCTATTTATTAATACTTGCTATTATATTTTTCATATTGCCATATATCTTTTTTGCAAGATACGAATTATTCATAACATATAGGTGAACCCCTTGAACACCAGTTGAAACAATATCAATCATCTGTTCTACTGCATAAGCAATTCCAGCTTCTCTTAAAGCTTCTGGATTATGTTCATATTTATTTATTATCTTAATAAATTTTTCAGGTAAAGTTGCACCACTTAAAGCAGTCATTCGTTCTATTTGTTTCTTGTTAGTTACAGGCATTATTCCAGCTTCAATAGGTATCTTTATATTTGCTTTATCTACTTTTTCTAAAAAATCATAATATAAGTTATTATCTAAAAATAATTGTGATATAAAATACGATGCACCTGCTTCTTCCTTAGCTTTCATATTATCTATTTCTCTATCTAAACTTTTATTCTCAATATGTCCTTCTGGATAACATGCAGCAGCTATATTAAAGTCACTTTTTTTTCTAATTTCTTTAATCAAGTCAGTAGCATAATTAAACTCTCCAACAATATGTCCATCTTTAGGTATATCCCCTCTTAACGCTAAGATGTTTTCTATATTGTTTTCTTTTAGACTTTTTAAATACAAATCAATATCTTTATGAGTCGAACTAATACATGTTAAGTGCGCTACAGATTCAATATTATATTTATTTTTTACCAAAGATGATAACTCTACTGTTTTATTATCTTTTATACTCCCTCCAGCACCATATGTAACACTAATATAATCTGGACTTAATCCTTTAAGTTCCTCAAGAGTATCATAAATTGTTTGAACTGATGATGTACTCTTTGGCGGAAAAATCTCAAAAGAAAAAACAGTCTTCTTTTCTTTAAATAACTTATCTAATTTCATTTTGCCCCCCTTAATAAAAAAAACACCTAAAGGTAAATTCCTCTAGGTATAATTAGATACATAATTTATTCTTATCTCTCAGTTATACTGCAGGAATTAGCACCAAACATGTATACAAATACACATCGGTTGCCGGGTTTCACAGGGCCAGTCCCTCCACCACTCATGATAAGTTCTATATTCTTTTTTATACATTATATACCAAATCTTAAGTTTTGTACATGCTTAATGCTTAATTAATAATAATATAATTGAAATAGTACTAAAAATAAAACTAATTCCTAGTATAAGACCAACTGTTTGATTAACAGATAAGCCTTTCTCTTCCAGTCTGAAATGCATTTGACTTCTATCAGCTTGATAAACAGGTTTTCCTTCAGAAAACCTTTTGAAAATAACAAATATATTATCAAATATAGGCACAGCTAAAGCTAATATTGGAATTACTAAACTCAACATTGTAGCTTGTTTAAATGCTCCATCAACAGCTATCACACTTAATAAAAAACCTACAAGATTTGCTCCTGAATCACCAATAAAGATTCTGGCCGGATACTTATTATACATAAGAAATGCTGCAAGAGCACCTGCTAATGTAATAGAAAACATAGCAGAATCATTTTGACCTAATATAATTGCTGCAAAAAAGAAAGTACAAGAAGATATTAATGAGATTCCTCCTGATAATCCATCCATTCCATCTGTCCAATTAATAACCGTTGTTACTCCAAATATCCATGTAATTGTCAATAAATATTTTATAACTTCCGGTAATAATATATACTCACCTGTAAATGGGTTAGAAAATCCATTAAAGACTATTCCAGCTCTATAAACCAAACTAGCTGCTAGTATTTGAACAATAAACCTTGGATAAATAGGAAATTCCTTTTTTCTTGTTTTATAGTAATCATCAACTAATCCAATTGCAAAAATCATTGTAGAAGCTATAAATATCCATATCTGCTCATTTCTATTTTCCTTTACACAATTAAAGTATACTAAGAAAAAACCTATGTATATAGCAAATCCACCACATAGTGGAATTGGCATCTTATGTCTCTTTCTCTTTGTAGGTTTATCTGTAAACTCCATTTTTATGAATATCTTCATTATAGGTGGAATAATAAAGTATACTATTAAAAATGTAATTATGAACGGTATCATATACTTCATAGTTATATCTACTCCTTAATTACTTCACGTCACACATTCTGTCTTTTATACACTATTAAATTATACTATTATCGACTTTTTTTATCAATTATAAAAATATTAATATTATGAGAATTAGTAAACATAAAAATAAATAAAAACCTCCCAAAAGGGGAGGTTTTTATATTAAGCTCTTTGTTCGATCATGCTCTTAACTTTCATAAGTCTTGTTGTAGCAGATCTTTCATTTTCATCAAGTCTCATTCTAATATACTTTATTGTCTCTTGAAGTTGAGGAATTGTCATATATTCAAGAGCATTAACTCTTCTTCTAGTGCTTTCAATTTCATCAGCCATAAGTTGACATGACTTTTCAACTTCAGCAAGTTCTAAAAGTTGAGGCAAAATACCATAAAGTTTAGAAAGTGTATCGTCAAGTTCTGAAGATGTATTGGCGAATCCATAAGGATATATGCTTCCTTCATCCCCTTCAAGTTGTCTCTTGAAGTTCATTACAGGAACAGATACACTCATTACATTCTTTTCTCCAACTTCAACAGAAATCTTTTCTTTTGGATAAATGATAGCTTCTTCTAAGAATTCAGA
>JAQXTC010000178.1 GCA_029219285.1 Clostridiaceae bacterium | reverse complement strand
TATCTTCTTCCTTGGAAATTATAAGCATACATAGCTTCTTGACTTATTAAAGTCTTTAATGCATCTGTAAGTTGTATTTCTCCACCTTTACCTGGTTCAGTACTCTCAAGTATTTCAAATATCTGTGGAGTAATTATATATCTTCCTAAAATAGCTACATTGCTTGGTGCATCTTCCTCTGATGGTTTTTCTACAAGATCTTTTACCTTATAAACTCTATCTTCAATATGAAGACCATCAACTATTCCATATTTAGAGACATCTTTTTGTGGTACAGTTTGTACTCCTAAAATTGTTGTTTTATATTCATCAAAACAATCAATTAATTGCTTTAAGCAAGGTACTTCACTATCAACAACATCATCACCTAACAATACTGCAAAAGGTTCATTACCAACAAATGTCTTTGCACAATGAATTGCATGTCCTAGTCCCTTTGGTTCCTTTTGTCTTATATAGTGTATATCCACCATATCTGATATATCTCTAACTAATTCTAATAATTCTGATTTTCCCGCTTTCTCAAGTTCCATTTCTAATTCAACAGATTTATCAAAGTGATCTTCTATACACTTTTTATTTCTACCTGTAATAATTAGTATTTCTTCTATGCCAGATGCTATAGCTTCTTCTATAATATATTGAATTGTTGGTTTATCAACTATTGGTAGCATTTCCTTTGGTTGGGCTTTTGTTGCTGGTAAAAACCTAGTTCCAAGTCCAGCCGCAGGTATTATTGCTTTTTTAACATTCATCTTATTTCTCCTTTTTCCATCTTTATTAAAACCCAAGTGATTTTTCCTGTATACTAATTTTAACATATTTCAATAACTATGTTAATTAATCACCTACTATTTTAAAATATAATAAAGCTACCTATGTGTTACGCACAAGTAGCTTCAACTTTATCATTTTTACGCTTTTTATAATTTATAGCAGCAAATATTGCAAAACTACTTCCCATAACAGCCATTAAAATACAATAGAACACTGCTGCTCCAGTAAATCCCCACATAGTTACAAAAGGTTTTGCCAAAGTTAGCGCAATTAAAAATGTAACTAAATAACCGCTAAATATATACTTAGTTTTTCTCATAACTGTTAATGAATAATAGAAAGTTGTACTTGCTGCACCTATTCCTCCAGCTAAAAGTAAAATAACCAAATCAATTTTATAATCACTTAAATCCACTCCATATAACCACGATAATATAGGGATTCCAAGTAACCATCCTCCAACAATACAAACTATTGTAAATCCAATAATGGCAAGTTGTATTTTAACAATTATATTTTTAAAAGTCTTTGAATCTCTTACCTTCCAACTATCTGTTAATGTTGTTAATAATGGCTTTAAAATAAATCCACTAAATAAACTAATTGTTGATGCTGGCATAAATATTATACTAAAATATGTTTGAAATTCTTGAGCCATACTACTATCAATGGCATACTTCACTGCATTTGTTATATAAATTGACATAAATGATCCTAAGAAGTATGGGAAACATTCATATAATAGTCTTTGTATAGATTTAATATTTTTAGAAACCCTTAATTCTTCAAATTCATCAATTATGGCAACATCAAAAATGAATAATACTATAAATGCAGAAATAACTGTAATTATTGATGTAACAAATAAATCTCTAGTTACAATAATCGTAACGATAAATATTATAGTTGTTATTATAGTTCTATATGCTAAAGACCTTCCAGCAATATCAAGTCTCCCTCTCTTTTGAAACATACCTTCAAAAACATCAGCTAAACCATCTGCCATCTTATATAGACACATAAGTATTACAATTATTGCCTTATATGAATTGTATCCATTAATAAAAACAAATAAAAAACTACAAATCATCATAATTACAGAAGTAATTAATCTTACTGTAAAATAATCTTGAAAGGAAAATTTATTCTTTCCATCAGTAACCTGAAATGGTCTCATTTCATAATATCCAATTGTAAGCATCATTTGACCTGTTGTAAAGGCAATAGAGAATACACCGCCCTCTACATCTCCAACAGTTCTAGTAGCTGCCATTAATAGAAGTACCGAAGCAAATGCAAATACAGTACTACCTATCATGTTCCATATGAAATTTTTTTTAGCTATATCTTCATTACTACCTATCAGTAGCTTCTTTAACATCTTCTTCATTATTACATTCTCCATCACCAAAATCCAACTCATAAGGATAATGATTCTTTCTCTTTTCTTCAGGTGGTAATTGCATATAATCACCATATTGAGATACTAACATTTCATGCATGTCATTTGGAAAACTTAATTGCATATCCTCATATGGAAGCTTCTTAAGAGGATATAAATCTTTATTATTAATTGTATTTGTATAAGGTGATGTATCACAAAGGTATGCAACCCTCTTAGTTTCTCTATCATTATATCTTGTTATAGAATTATAACACTTCTTATATAAAAACTTCTTTGATATTCTACATGCAACCATTAAATAATGTACTATAGCTGTTATTGTATGAATTATTTTAGCCTTAACACCCTTAAATGCTAATACTGGAAATGGTACACTTCTTAATATCATAAGCTTACTCCAAAACCATGCTGCTCTAGCTTGTTTCTTAAATTCCTTTTCATCATCACTTATATTATCAAAAGCATATATGTCCAAAAATATCCCTAAATCACACTTAACATCTTTTAAAGCATACTCTCTAAAGTGAGTTCCTTTTTTCATAAGTCGTGTTGTCATTAATGGATAATTTTCGAATTCTTCAGCATTCATGATTGTATATTTATCACTAAGTTCAATTTTAGCCTTTTCTATGAACTTATCGAAGTTTTTTCTAGTAAGAGCAACATCTATATCATCATCCCATGGTATAAATCCTTGATGTCTAAGAGCCCCTATTCCAGTTCCAGCTATCCCAAAGTATTCAATATTATGTTTGTCGCATAGCTCAACAAAATCCCTTAATATTTCCAATTCAGTTTCCTGAACTTTTTTTAATGTTTTTTCATCATATTCTTTATACATACTTACAAAAATTCTCCTTTATTCTTCTCCAAAGCTTAGATAATAAGGATAATGGTTTTGTCTCTTATCCTCAGGTGGCAATTGCATATAATCACCATAAATATTGGTTAATATCTTATCTATATTATTAGGAATCTTTACTTTTATGCCTTCAAAGTCAGCTTCTTTTAAAGGAAAAATATCATCAAGTGATGCACAACTTACCTTTGCATCCCAATCGCAAAATGTAGTTACAATATTACTTTGTCCCTTATACTTAAAAGCATGTTTTTTATATTTATTATATAAAAATTCACCTGGAACTATACTTAACATATAATGAGCTATTGCACATATTGTATGTTTTATTTTATTATAAAGACCTTCTTCACCAATTTTTAAGAAATTAACATTTTTTAAAACATATAAGTTTCTCCATAAACGTGTCCAAAAAAATTGTTTATTTCTATCTTTTTCATTTGGTGCAACATAATCTAAAGGAAATATATCAATTAGTATTCCTACATCATATTTTCCTCTTTCATATATAGTATTAAACTTTGTACCATTCTTACTCATATTTGGAACAAAATTATAATATTTCTCTTTGCAATCTGGTCCCATATTCTTATACTTACCATTAAACTCTTTATCTGCAACTTCTAAAAACTTATCATAATCGTCTCTTAACATTGCAACATCCATATCGTCATCCCATGGTATAAATCCTTGATGTCTTACTGCTCCTATAGCTGTACCATATACTAAAAAATACTTTAAATCATATTTATCACATATTCTTATAAATTCTTTAAGAATTCCCAATTCTTCTTTTTGTAATCTTTTTAATGTGTTTTCTTCATATTGGGTATACTTCATTACTCTTCACCCTCATTTCTTTATAATCGCATTCAATTTGCATAATGCAAACCATTATAAATCATACAACATTTTAATAATTAAAGTCAAATAAATAGTGGTTATAGAATGTAAATAAAAAGGGATATATCTAATAATATGATTACTAGATATATCCCTATTTTAAAATTATTAAATTTGAACAGAACCTACTCCATTTGTTATAGCCTTAGCTATAGAAGTTTGTACTGAACTATTACTTAATTTTGCTCCTTCAGAAGGATTACTTATGAATCCACATTCTACAAGTATTGATGGCATTTTACTATGTCTTACAACATAGAAGTTAGCATCCTTAGGCCCTCTATTATAGAAACCTGTATTACTTGAAATGTTATTAACAACTTTAGATGCTAATTGACTTGATTTAGCAACCTTAGACTCTTTGCTAGAAATATATCCATATTGAGAGTCATTAGTTGAATAATATACTTCAGTTCCATGAGCAGAAGGATTATCATTAGAATTTTGGTGAATACTAATAAATAAATCCGCATTTATAAGGTTAGCAACATTAACTTTATAGTCAAGACTTTCTGTAACAGTTGAGAAACTCATAGAAACTCCAAAATCTCTAGTTAAAATAACATTATAACCTTTTTCTTTAAGTTCTTTTCTTAGCTTACTAGCTATTTCCATATTTAATTCTGTTTCATCATAACCGTTAACACGTGCACCTCTATCTATGTTACCTGGATTGTGTCCTGGATCAACAACTATAGTCTTAGCTGGTTTTTCTTTATAATAGAATTCTCTTTCTACAGACGAAGTTGTTCCATCAACTCCAATTACCTCAACCTTAATATTGTGACCACCTTTAGCTAACTTACTAATATTAATATGAGTGTTAAATCCACAATTAGCATCAGTAGTATATCCAGGGAAAATGTTCAATATATCTTGTCTTGAAACATTCAGAGCTGGCATAGATACTACTGTTCCATCAATATAAACCTTTATAATTTGTACTCCTGAT
>JAQXTC010000177.1 GCA_029219285.1 Clostridiaceae bacterium | reverse complement strand
TCTCACTACCTCTTTAATCATCAATAGTGAGAGCGGCCACATATTTTGTATTATATGTCAACTACTTTTATTAAAAAAAGACCCCTATACCATTTCTGGTATAAAGATCTTCATTATGTCATCTTAACTTAATGACATTGGGGTTTTTACCTCTCTTTTTTTATTTATGCATTTTGGTGTAGTATTACTTATTTTTGCGTTTGCGATAATTTCTTTATTTACTGGTAAAGCTTTTAGTGAATTAAGTAAATTATGGTCAATTATATAATTAATTATGTTAGTGAATGCGTATTAGCTGACTTAAGGGTTATTATAAAAGCAATAAATGTAGGAATAAAGCATAAAAGACATGCAAGTGTACCTAAGTATAAGCAACTAATAAATGAAATAGCAACGCCTAAGTGATACCAAAATAGTGAATTAGCAAAAAACTTTGCTTTAGCAATATGTTTGTCATCTTTTTGATGTAAGTATTCACCAATAGCTAAAGATAATTGACGAAAGTTATTCGTAGAGAATATTGTTGAACTGTTATAACCACAAGTTCCATGAAAAATGCTCCATTGAGTAGACATCATAAAGAATAAAGGTAAAAGCCCAATTACTGGATCTGATGTAGATGGAATAAAGCTAAGAACTATGATTCCAACCATATTAACTACTATTCCGTATCTTTTAATATTAAAGCTTTCTTTATGAGATAAATGAACATAAACTTCAATACCTAAAAAATATAAAAATAATCCTACAAGACGAATGGTAAATTCTTTGAGATTGTTGCCTAGTAAACAAAAAACAATTGATATTAAGTTTGCTGTTTGAGCAGAACCTAAATTACCACCTCGATTAAAAAGCGCATATGCACCTAAAAAACCACCAACTAAGCACATTATACTATGCAAATAAAAATCTATTTTATCATGATCATTCATTATTAATCTCCATTCTAAAATACCTATTAATAAATATTTCAGGAATGATTATAGCACTTTTATTTACATAAATATAATGCATATTATATATTATAAGTATAGATATAATTTATACATAGAGGAGGTACAAAAAGGTGGCTGTAAGTTTTGATGCTTATAAAGTATTTTATATAACAGCAAGAAGTGGGAGTATAACGGCAGCAGCAAAAGAGTTGTTTGTTACTCAGCCTACAGTAACTCATTGTATACAAAAGATAGAAGAAGATTTAGGATGTGTACTTTTTATTAGAGGAAAGAAGGGAGTAGAACTAACAAAGGAAGGTAAAATATTATATAAGCATATTAAATTAGCTTGTGAAGAAATATGGGCTGCAGAAAATTATATTACTCAATTAAAGAAATTTGAAAATGGAGAAATAGTGGTTGGTGCAAGCGAGATGACCTTACACCATTTTCTAATGCCGTATTTAAAGCTATTTAAAGAAAGTTATCCCAAAATTAAAATGAAAATACACAATGTTAATACGACAGATATGATTGATATTATCAAGAATAATGAAATTGATTGTGGAATATCTGCATTCCCTTGTGGATATAAAGAAAGTGGATTGGTAATAAAGCCATTAGATACTTTTCAAGATATAGTGATAGCAGGCAATGAATATAGAGAACTACTTGATAATAAAATTTATTTGAAAGAGTTAGAGAGATATCCGATTATAGGATTAGAGAAAGGAACTCTTACTAGTACTACATTGAGAGAATTATTTAAAAAATATGGTACAACATTAAAGGCTGATATAGAATTAGCTACATCAGATTTAATTGTTCCAGCTGTTGCAAATGGATTAGGAATTGGATTTGTACCAGAAGCTTTTGCTCTGGAAGCTATAAAAAGAGGAAAAGTATATAAATTAGATATTTTAGAAAATATTCCGCAAAGGAGTATATGCCTGGTTTATAAAGTAGATAAACCTCAACCTAGATCAGTTAAAGCATTTATAAATTGTGTTCAAAAGAAATTATAAACAATAAATTGATTATATGGAATAATACAGAAAAAGTGTTATAATATAAGAAAAGAATAGTGACTCTTCAGGGCAGGGTGAAATTCCCTACCGGTGGTATAGCCCACGAGCCGTAAGGCATGATTCGGTGAAACTCCGAAGCCGACAGTAAAGTCTGGATGAAAGAAGAAAAAATGATAAAGCGTATTATGTTTTTTTATAAGCTCTGGAATAATTAATTTATTTCAGAGTTTTTTATTTGAACATATATACTTATTTCTATATTTTTTATGCCTTGAATAATCCTATTCAAGGTATTTTTTATTTTAAGGGGGGAGTTGATTATGGTTGATACTCAATATATGAAACAGGCAATAAAAATTGCTAAAAAAGGATGTGGTTGGACGAATCCTAATCCTATGGTTGGAGCAGTAATAGTAAAAGACAATGAGGTTATAGGAGAGGGATACCATGAAAGATGGGGAGGCCTTCATGCTGAAAGAAATGCTTTAGCTAATTGTACAAAGTCTCCAGAAGGAGCTACTTTATATGTAACTCTTGAACCGTGTTGTCATTATGGCAGGACACCGCCTTGTACAGAAGCAATTATAGAAAGTGGTATTAGTAGAGTGGTTGTTGGATCATTAGATCCTAATCCATTAGTTGCCGGTAAAGGTATTGAGATATTAAGAAAAAGTGGTATAGATGTAGTAGAAGGCGTTCTAAAGAAAGAATGCGATGAAGTTAATGAAGTATTTTTACATTATATTAAGAACAAAGATCCATATGTGGTTATGAAATATGCTATGACTATGGATGGTAAAATAGCTACTTATAATGGTAAATCAAAATGGATTACAGGTGAAGAGGCAAGAAAAAAAGTACAAGAAGATAGGAATAGATATTCGGCAATTATGGTGGGGGTAAACACAATAATTAAAGATGATTCAAGACTTACTTGTCGCATTGCTAATGGAAAAAATCCAATTAGAATTATCTGCGATACTAATTTGAGAACGCCACTTGATTCTAATGTTGTTGTAACCAGTAAAGAAGTTGAGACAATTATTGCTACTTGTAGTAATGATGATAGAAAGCAACAGTATATAGATTCAGGTTGCAAAATACTTAGGGTAGATAAAAAGAATGGTTATGTTAATCTTAAAAGTTTGGTGAAAAAGCTAGGGGAACTAAATATAGATAGTATCCTTTTAGAAGGAGGAGCAACTTTAAATGCATCTGCGCTTGAAGCGCAAATTGTAAACAAAGTACAAACTTACATTGCACCTAAGGTATTTGGAGGAGAAAAAGCTAAATCTCCTATAGGGGGAATAGGGGTAAGTGCTCCTATAGATGCATATAAACTTAAGCCATTAAAATTCTATCATTTGGGAGAAGACATTCTTATAGAAAGTGAAGTGGTTTATTAATGTTTACAGGGATAATTGAAGAGGTTGGAATAGTAAAAAGCATTAATAGAGGAATTAGTTCAGCAATAGTAGAGATAGAGGCAAAGGAAGTCATAGAAGACATTAAATTGGGAGATAGCATAGCTGTTAGTGGCGTTTGTCTTACTGTAGTTTCTTATACTGAGAGTTCTTTTAAAGCAGATGTTATGAGCGAGACTATAAGAAGGACAGGTTTTAATAAGTTAGTTCCTGGCAGTAAAGTTAACTTAGAACGAGCTATGGCTAAGGGGAAAAGATTTGGAGGCCATATTGTATTAGGGCATATCGACGGAGTGGGGATTATTAAACAAATTATGAAAGAGGATAATGCAATATGGTACAAAATAAAGGTTCCTAAAGATATTTTAAGATACATTGTTATGAAAGGGTCAGTTGCAATTGAGGGAATAAGTCTTACAGTAGCTGAAGTTGGGAGCGAGACATTTTCGGTATCTGTTATTCCTTTTACTAGGCAACAAACAAATTTAAAACATAAAAAAGTTGGGGATTTAATTAACATTGAGAGTGATTATATTGGTAAATATGTAGAACGGTTAATGAAGGTAGAAGCTAGTGATAGCAATATTACTAAAGAGTTTCTGCAAAAATATGGATTTTAAGGAGGAGAATGTATGTTTAAATTTAGCACTGTTGAAGAGGTTGTTGAAGATTTAAAGGATGGAAAGCTTATTTTAGTAACTGATGATGAGAATAGGGAAAATGAAGGGGATTTAATTTGTGCAGCAGAATTTGCTACAGTAGAGAATATTAATTTTATGGCAAGTCATGCAAAGGGACTTATATGTATGCCAATGAATCAAGAGTTTTGTAATAAACTTGATTTGCCTCAGATGGTCAAGAAAAATACTGATAATCATGAGACAGCATTTACAGTATCTATTGATCATATAAGTACAAAAACAGGAATTTCAGCGGTTGAACGTAGTATTACTGCAATGAAGTGTGTTGAAGATGATGCAACACCAGATGAGTTTAGAAGACCTGGTCATATGTTTCCTCTTTTAGCAAGAGAGAATGGAGTGCTTGAAAGAGAGGGGCATACGGAAGCTACTGTGGATCTTTTAAGAATAGCAGGATTAAAGCAATGTGGACTTTGTTGTGAAATTATGGCTGATGATGGAAGTATGATGAGAAAAACTGAGCTCATAGAATTCGCTAAAAGGTGGAATATAAAGTTTACTACAGTGAAAGCTATCCAGGAATATAGGAAGAGACATGAAAATTTTGTTGAGCGCATTGCAGTAAGTAAAATGCCTACTAAATATGGAGAATTTAAGGCTTATGGATATATTAATAAATTAAATGGAGAACATCATGTTGCATTGGTAAAAGGTGATATTGGGAATGGAAAAGGTGTTTTATGTAGAGTGCATTCAGAATGTTTAACTGGTGATGCATTTGGATCAATGCGTTGTGATTGTGGAGAACAATTAGCTAGTGCTATGCAACAAATTGAAAAGGAAGGAAGAGGTATCCTTTTATATATGAGACAAGAAGGTAGGGGAATAGGTCTTATAAATAAGTTACGCGCTTATGAACTTCAAGATCAAGGTATGGATACATTAGAGGCTAATTTAGCTCTTGGTTTTAAAGGCGATATGAGAGAATATTTTATTGGAGCACAGATTTTAAAAGATTTAAGTGTAAAAACTATAAAGCTATTAACTAATAATCCAGATAAGGTATATCAACTAGAGGACTTTGGAATGAAGATAATTGAGCGTATTCCAATTCAAATGGAGGCAAGCGAGTATGATTTATTTTATTTGAAAACTAAGCAAGAAAAAATGGGACATATTTTAAATTATTAAAAAGGGGAGTATAAAGTAATGAAAGTATTTGAAGGAGAATATATATCTAAAAAAATAAAAATAGGAATTGTAGCAGCTCGATTTAATAACTTTATTGTATCGAAGTTAATTGATGGTGCTGTAGATGGCTTAAAAAGACATGGAGTTGAAGATGATGATATAGAACTTGCATGGGTTCCAGGAGCTTTTGAAATTCCACTAATTGCATCAAAGATGGCGAAAAGTAAAAAGTATGATGCCATTATTTGTTTAGGGGCTGTAATAAGAGGTAATACAAGCCATTATGATTATGTTTGTAATGAAGTATCAAAGGGAATTGCAACTGTGGCATTAAATAGTGAGATACCAGTAATGTTTGGTGTACTTACTACTGAGAATATAGAACAAGCTATAGAGCGTGCTGGATCTAAAGCTGGTAATAAAGGATTTGAATGTGCAACTGGAGCAATTGAAATGGTAAATTTAATAAGGGAGATAGAGGATTAGGTAGAAAAGGGTACATAAAACAGTACCCTTTAATTTTTGGGTATGAAAAAGT
>JAQXTC010000176.1 GCA_029219285.1 Clostridiaceae bacterium | reverse complement strand
TAGAATAATATATAGTAAATTGTATTATAATGTAACTAATTATAGTGCAAATTGATGTGGAGGGATAATTATGGGAATAAAACAGACGCTTGCGAATTTCATGAGAGAACCTGCCTATAATCCTATGGATTTAGAAGAGTTAATTGCCATATTTGATATAAAGAAAAATGAATATACCGCTTTTAAGAAGATATTAAGGATGATGGAAAGCGAAGGGATAATTAAGAAAACTAAAAGAAATAAGTATATGATAGCAGATGGAGTAGAAAATCACGATAAGGATGAGGCTGATCTAGTTATTGGAATACTTCAGGCACATCCAAAGGGATTTGGATTTTTGATACCTGAAGAAGAAGGACAGAAAGATGTATTTATACCAAGCAATTGTATGAATGGTGCATTTAATGGAGATAGAATTTCTGTAAGAGTGACTAGAGAAGATACGAGTACTAGAAAAAGAGAAGGAGAAGTTGTTGAAGTCATAGAGAGAAATACTACAAAAGTAGTAGGAGTATATGAAGATTCAAAAAACTTTGGATTTGTAGTTTCAGAGGATACTAGAATGTCACAGGATATTTTTATATCTAAAAAAGACAGAAATAGTGCTGAAGATGGTGATGTTGTTGTTGTTAAGATAACAAAGTGGCCGGAAAGAAATAGAAAACCTGAAGGTGTGATCACTGAAATATTAGGTAAAAAAGGTGATAGGGGAATAGACATATTAACTATTATTAAGAAAAATGGTCTTCCAGAAGAATTTCCTAAAAAAGTTTTAAACTATGCTGAAGGTATTTCCGAGGAAATTGATCCGGAAGAATATAAGGGAAGAAGAGATTTAAGAGATTTAAGGATGGTAACAATAGATGGAGAAGATGCAAAAGATCTAGATGATGCAGTATCTATTGAAAAATTACCTAATGGAAATTTTAAACTTGGAGTGCATATAGCAGATGTAACTCATTATGTTAAAGAAAACAGCCCTTTAGATAAGGAAGCTTTAAAAAGAGCAACTTCTGTATATCTAATAGACAGGGTTATACCAATGCTTCCTAGAAAGTTATCTAATGGAATATGTTCATTAAATCCAAGGGTTGATAGACTTACTTTAACATGCTTTATGGAAATAAATCATAGTGGAAAAATTGTTAATCATGAAATAACAGAATCAGTTATAAAAACAAATGAAAGAATGACCTATACAGATGTAACTAAAATTTTAAAAGATCATGATGAAGAATTAATAAAGAGATATGATTATCTTTATGAAGATTTTAAGATGATGGAAGAGCTATGCAAGATTTTAAGAGCAAAGAGAGAAAAAAGAGGTGCTATTGATTTTGAAATAGCAGAAGCAAAGATAACATTAAATGAGATGGGAAAACCTATAGAAATAAAACCATATGATCGTGCAATTGCTAATAGAATGATTGAAGAATTTATGCTTGCAGCGAATGAAACAGTAGCAGAGCATATGTTTGAAACTCATCTTCCTTTTGTATATAGAATTCATGAAAATCCAGATGAAGAAAAGTTAGCTAAGTTTAAAGAATTTATATATAATTTAGGATATAATATTCAATGGACTGAAAATATACAACCTAAGAGTTTCCAAGATATTTTAGAAAAAGTTAAAGGAAAAAATGAAGAAACAGCTGTTAGTACCATGCTTCTTCGTTCAATGATGCAAGCAAAATATTCTCCAGATTGTAGTGGTCACTTTGGTCTTGCAGCGCCATTTTACTGTCACTTTACATCACCAATAAGAAGATATCCAGACTTACAAATTCATAGAATTATAAAAGAATATCTTCATAATGAAATGACTGAAAAGAGAGTTAATAGATTAAAGAATATTGTTGGATATGCAGCTAAGCAGTCTTCAGAAATGGAAAGAAAAGCGCAAGATGCAGAAAGAGAAGTTGATGATTTAAAGAAAGCAGAATATATGCAAGATAGAATCGGTGAAGAGTTTGAAGGAATCATCTCATCTGTTACTTCTTTTGGTGTGTTTGTCGAATTACCAAGCACTATAGAAGGTCTTGTTCATATTACAGATTTAGATGATGACTATTATATATTCAATGAAGCACATTTATCTCTTGTAGGAGAAAAAACTAAAAAAGTTTATAAACTAGGAGATAAAGTAAAAGTTCAATGTGTAAATGTTGATATTGCAAATAGAGAAATATTCTTTGAAATTGTAAATGAAAATAATGAAGAAGATACAAAAGATGAAATTTTAGAATAATTAAAAATATAAAACTATGCAGATATATCATCCATAACTGCATAGTTTTATTAAAATGTAAATTGAAGATGATATAAGCTTGAAAGTAACGGTATTTATTGATTTACATATTCAGCTATAATATAATTTTAAATAGAATAATACGTAGATAATAGTAGGTGAGAGAGATGGCAAGAAAGAAGAATCAAAATTCCTTAGCTGAAAACAGAAAAGCGAGACATGATTATTTTGTAGAAGAAGCTATGGAAGCTGGACTAGTATTAGTAGGAACTGAAGTTAAATCTATACGACAAGGAAGAGTTAATCTTAAGGATTGTTATGCTGACATTTATAATGGTGAAGTTTTTATAAAAAATATGCA
>JAQXTC010000175.1 GCA_029219285.1 Clostridiaceae bacterium | reverse complement strand
TTTAAATTATACCATTATTTACAGTTTCTTATACAAAAAATGACTATTACATCTTAAATGTATTGATGCAATAGTCATCTTTTAATTTTATATTAGTTTTTATAACCATCTTTAAATTCATTTTTTATATCTGATGCTGTATCAGCTGCTTTACCTAAATAATCGTTCATTTTGTTAGAACAATTTGGTCCAACTAATGAATAATTATATCCACAGAATAAACCAGCAACCATTATTATAAACACTAACCAAAATGCTATTATTAGCATAACGCCAGTAATTGTTAAACTAATTTCAATAGGCTCTCTACCCTCTTTAGTAATTCTTAAATAATTGCTATTTCCTTTTTTAATTAATCTTCCTACAAATCTAAAAAATCTTGAAAACAAACTATGCACTCTTTCCTCATTTCCTTTCTTATTTTCTACTTTAACAACTTCTACATTTTCTTTGTTGTCTTCCATTAATATCATCTCCATTTCCTTATCATGGTTATATAATATCCACGGAAAATTAATGTAAAATATAAGAAAGATTAAAATTAGATTAAAATACATTTAATTTTAATTTTTACCTAAAAGATATGTTATAAACTGCTCGGCTATTCTTCCTGACACTCCACCATGAGAAAGTTCCCATTTATTAGCTTCAGCTCTTAACTCTTCATCTATCATATCTATCCCAGCTCTATGAGCAAGAGTAAGTACAATATTATAATATTCCTTAAAGGATGGTTTCATATAACAAATCTTAACTCCAAATCTACCTGCTAGAGATAATTTTTCTTCAATAGTATCTGAACGATGTATTCCACTGGCTGTTTCCATATCATCTCTATCATTCCAATTTTCCTTTATTAAATGTCTTCTATTGGATGTTGCATAAATTAATACATTACTTGGCTTTGTTTCTACACCACCTTCGATTACTGCTTTTAAATATTTATACTCTATTTCAAATTCTTCAAAAGATAAATCATCCATATAGATTATAAACTTATAATTTCGGTTTTTAATTTTAGCCACAAGCTCTGATAAATGTTTGAACTGATGCTTATATATCTCTATCATTCTAAGACCATCATTATAGAATTCATTAACAATTGCCTTAATGCTTGTTGATTTACCAGTACCACTATCTCCATATAAAAGTACATTGTTTGCTTTCCTACCTTCTACAAAAGCTTTAGTGTTTTCAACTAATTCTTGCTTCTGAATTTCATAGCCTACAAGATCACTTAAAAGAACGTTATCCATATTGTTAATTGGTACTATTTCCATAGTTTCTTTTTCAGTTTCATGGATTCTAAAGGCTTTATTCAAACCAAAAGAACCTACACCATATTTTTTATAGAAATTAGTTACCACTTTATAAATATCTTTTTCATCCTTGGCACTTTCTAATTCTCTACTTAAAGCTTGAACTTTTTCGCTCATATTCTTATTGTACATTACTTTTTTATTTTCATTTGCTTTATAGTCACTAATCCTTTTAAAGCAATCAATATCTAATTCTTTTTCTATTTCAGAAAAATCATAATTGAATAGTTCATAAAAGGCTTTAAAATCATTATTTACAAAGTAGTTAATACTACTTTCAATAGCTCCAACCTTCTCACTTTGAAGAGAAAAGGGATTTTCGCCATTAATTAATAAAAAGGTTAAATAGTTATGCCATAGGTTTTCATTAAATCCATACTTTACTGTTAAATCAAGGATTCTTTTTATCTGTCTATAAACTTCTACTCTTAGTTCATCCTTAGTCTTTGTTTGCTCTGAAAAATCCTTAAATACTTCCCCAAGTTTAATTAGTATTGAATCCTTCGGCATATCTCCATAGATTAATAGTTTAGATATAATATGATTCATAATTTTTCCCCCAATTTAATTATTTATTGCTTATTGTAATATAATACCACTTTAGTGTGTTGATTTACAAAAAATAGCCAATGTTCGGGTAACATTGGCTATCTTATGTATTTATACAATTCAAACTATGTGTTTGATAATTATGGGCTCATCTATTAAGTTTTATTTGTCATTAATTCTTAACTACATATAAATTTTAACCCATTTATTTTGTTTTTACTATATTGCTACAGTCTCTATTTTACAAGGACTAAAGTCATTTTTTAACTGAAATATTATATTTTTGCTTATAAAAATAGCTAATGTCTGGGTTAACATTAGCTATTTCATATCTATACACTTTAAACTATATGATTTGAGAATTGTGAGTTTAATTATTTTCTTTTCTTTTTAACAGCAAAAGCTACTCCTAATGATGCTACTGCCATAGATAAAGTTCCTATAAATCCTGCATCACCAGTTTTAGTTGTAGTCTTCTTAACTGTAGATTTAGAATTTTTATCTACTTTTTTAACATCTTTCTTAGTTTCATCCTTAACTACAGGTTTTTCCTTGTCTCCAGCATTATTTTCTCCAGATGTTGGTGGCACCACTGGTTTATCTTGTGCATCTTTTACGAACTTTTGAGTAATTGTTGCTGAATAAGTCACATTCTTATATGTTGCTTTTATTCTAAATTCCCTTTCTGAACCATTACCAACATTTTTAAATGTTATTGTATCATCTGCTGAATTATATATA